>CAZDQR010000054.1:3003-4843 GCA_964507315.1 uncultured Roseivirgaceae bacterium | reverse complement strand
TTTTCTAATAAAAGCTTGGCAAGCATTACGCGCATTCGCCACCCACCAGAAAATTCTTTTAAAGGTTTTGTGAGTTGAGCGGTAGTAAACCCTATTCCTTCTAAAATTTCCTCTGCTTTGGCTTGCATCGTGTAGCCATCCAATTGTTCAAATCGCTCTTGCAGTTTTGTAAGCTTATCAACCAAATCATCGGTGTAATCTGTTTCCATTTTATGTAAAATGGCATCGATTTTACGTTGGGTATCTACTGCTTCGTCAAAGGCAGACATAGCTACAGTAAGTATGCTATCTTCTGTTAAGTAGGATAGTAAATCTTGGTTTAAGAAACCTATGGTGCAATCTTTGGCTCTAGAAATAGATCCTTTATCTGGAAAAATATCCTTATTTATCAGTTTTAGTAAAGTGGATTTCCCTTTACCGTTGAGCCCGATAAGTCCAATTTTATCTTTTGGTTTTATATGCAAATTGGCCTCTTCGAACAAAGCACGGCCTCCAATTAAATACGACAGGTTGTTTATTGATAACATAAGCGCAAAAGTATATCTTTATACAGAACTGTCTAACCTGTTTGCCCTATGAAAAATAAAAGAGTTCGTATATCTATCATTATTTCTTTAATTGTATCGATTTTTTCTCTTACTCCAGTAATTGCACAAAACGATTTACCTCTCGAAGATATTAATTTACCAAAAGGATTTAAGATTTCAATTTATGCCAATGTTCCCAATGCGAGGTCTATGGTGTTAAGTGCTTCGGGTGTTTTGTTTGTTGGAAACAGGTCTGAAGACAAAGTGTATGCAGTGGTAGATACTAATGGGGATAATATTGGGAATAAGGTTTATGTTATTGATAAAAATCTAAAAATGCCGAATGGCGTTGCACTAAAAAATGGAAACTTGTACGTTGCTGCTGTTAACAAAATCTTGGAGTATAAAAACATTGAAGCTCATCTCGATAATCCCCCTGAGCCCACAGTAATTTTTGATGGCTTTCCAACAGAAAAGCATCACGGATGGAAATATATTGCCTTTGGCCCTGATGGGTTACTCTATGTACCAGTGGGTGCACCTTGCAATGTGTGCGAAAAAGAAGAGCCAATTTATGCCTCTATTACAAGGATTAATGTTGATAATCCTACTCCTGAAATTGTGGCTAATGGAGTACGTAATTCAGTTGGGTTCGATTGGGATCCGCTTACAGGTGATATATGGTTTACCGATAATGGTAGGGATATGATGGGCGATGATATACCTCCTTGTGAGTTGAATCTAATAACCGAAGAGAACAAGCATTTTGGTTTTCCTTATTGCCACGGTGGTGAAATTTTAGACCCTAAGTTTGGCAAAGGGAAATCTTGCAATGATTACACAAAACCTGTATGGAAGTTTGGTGCCCACGTGGCACCACTTGGCATGAATTTTTACGAAGGTAAAATGTTTCCTAAAAGTTATGATAATGACATTTTTGTGGCACAACATGGCTCTTGGAACCGTTCCACGAAATCTGGGTATGTAGTTATGGTGTTAGACCATACTGGTGACTCGGTGAATAATACAAAAGTGTTCGCTTCGGGTTGGCTTAATAGTAAAACTCAAAAATCGTGGGGTAGGCCAGTGGATATAATAACTATGGCCGATGGCTCTTTACTTGTTTCTGATGATTATGCAGATGTGATTTATAGGATTAGTTATGAGATTAAATAAATCCCCTGCTCATCTTAAGTAGGGGATTTATAATCTGGATTGAAACTTAGGGTCTGTTTTTAATTATTTTTTGAGGAATTTGTAAATTTTATACAACCCTTCATTTTTTACTCGGAGCAGATAAAATCCTGATTTAA
>CAZDQR010000054.1:0-2993 GCA_964507315.1 uncultured Roseivirgaceae bacterium | reverse complement strand
CTTCTTGTCTCAGAAATAACTATGTTTCCAGTGGTATTAATTATTTCTACCGAATACAGCTCTTTGGGGGAAGAGCCATAATTGATAAACAGTCTATTTTTTGCTGGATTTGGATAGAAAGTTAGCTCTTTGAAGTTATCAATCCCTAATACTTGATTTAACACTATTTCAGTTTCTAAGCTGGATGACAATCCACTGTCATTCGCATTTATTATTAAATTAAAAGTGGGGTTTAATTTAAAACTTATTGCTGCAGAATTATTTACTGTAATTTCTCCGTTAGGGTCGATTGAAAAAGCGTCTGATGTATTACCAGATTCTATACTAAATGTAAGGTCATCACCGTCAGGGTCACTTGCAGTAACACTGCCTACTATTGTTCCTGTTGGGCTACTTTCATCTAATGTGAAACTGAAATTTTGGGTTATTGGTGATTCATTTATATTTGTTATGTTAATAGTAAAAGACTTTTCGTAAAAATCCCCGTATTCGTCTGTGCTTCTTATATAAAGAAAAAATTCTGTTTTAGATTCATAGTCAAATATTTCTGAGCTGACTAAATCGGTCCCTATAATGCTGAAATTGGAATTGTCTGCATCATTCAAACCATCACCTGTAGTCATTGTATAGGTATGTGCTCCGTCATCATAAAGATCGGTAGAGGTGAAATTTCCAATTATTGTACCTATGGGTTGGTTTTCGGCTAGTTCATTTATACTAAGTAGAATTTCTGTTGGTGGAGTGTTTGTAAAATAGAAACTTTGTAAATCAGAGTGATAAATTGTTGTTGAAAAACCAGAAGAACCAAAACCAAAATAGGCGGTATCAGCTATCACAAACGAAACAGGGTTGGCTCTTGTATAACCCAATGATCCATCATCAATGTTTAATGTATCTCCTAAGTTTTCAATTGTATTGGTTAAAGGATCGTAACGAGTAATATAGGGTTGGTTGCCATAAGCAATAAAAGCTTGATTTTTTAAGACAAATACCGTTGCTGTTTGAAAACCTAAATTAATATCTGCAAACACTTTTTCAGTCCAAACTCCAGTTGAAGGGTCAAATTCTTGTACATCAGTCATTTGCTGCAGAGAAAAACCTTCAATTAAATAACCACCAGATACATAGGCTTTGTTGTCAATTACAAATGCTACTGCAGATTTTCTTTTGTTTCCCGTAAAACCATTCAGTTCAGTCCAAGTATTTAGTGCAGGATCATATTTCCAAAAATCATTTAGTTGAGATGTGGCTCCATTACCTGTGCCTACATACCCATTGCTATTAATAGCAAAAGCAACAGCCGAGCTTCTTGCGTTAGATATATCTAGACCTGCGATGGCTGTCCATTGGTTAGTACTAGCATCATAGGCATAAAAATCATTCAATACATTTCCATTCTCATCAAGGCCGGTTCCAACGTAAGCAATGTCGTTTATAGTAAATACAACAGCATTTTTTCTGGCAACGCCTGGAAAATTTGCCAATGCCTGTATTTCTCCTGTGACTTCATTCATTTTGAAAAAATCATTATAAAAACTTGTGCTATTTATGCCTAATCCTATATAAGCATCTGTGTTAATTACAAAATTTATGGCACCTGACCTGTTAATTGCTTCTAAATTGCATTCTTTCATATCGGTACCAATACTCCAGTTATAAGTGTCTATTAATATTTGTCTTGCATTTGCTCCAAGGCAATATGTTAGCCCTTGCGTGCCTAATGTCACATTTGGTTGGAGATTGGGTAATGAGGCCCAATCTATTAAAATTTTGTCATAATTGATAACCGATAAATTTGTTCCTCTTAGCATATTCGTCATGTTTACTACATTATAGACTTCCCAACTACCAATGTTCTGATTAAAAGAAGATGCCCCATCAAACATGCGTTCCATATTAGTTGCACTACTCACATTCCAGTTATTAATGGGTTGGTTAAAAGAAGAAGCTAAAGTAAACATACCAGTCATATCAGTTACTTTGCTAACGTCCCAATTTTCAATAGGCTGATTAAAAGGGGTCAAACTAAACATATACGACATTTTAGTAACTCTACTCACGTTCCAACTGCTAATATCCTGATTAAAAGAAGATCCGCCATCAAACATTCCTCCCATATTAGTTACATTACTAACATTCCAGCTGTTAACAGGTTGATTAAAAGCAGAAGAAGAAAACATATTGCTCATATTAGTAGCGTTGCTTACATTCCAACTATCAAGAGGTTGATTAAAAGAAGATGCACCTTCAAAGAAGCCTTCCATATTATTTATATTGCTCACATCCCAGTTACCAATAGGCTGATTAAAAGAAGCTGCCCATCGAAAGATATAACGCATTTCAGTCACACCGCTTACATCCCAGTTATCAATAGGCTGGTTAAAAGAAGTCAAACCAAACATAAACGACATATTAGTTACACTACTTACGTTCCAGCTCCCAATATTTTGATTAAAAACGGATGCCTCATAAAACATTTCTCTCATATTAGTTACATTGCTTACATCCCAGTTATTAACAGGTTGGTTAAAAGCAGATGCTCTATAAAATACTTTTGACATATCAGTAACACTGCTTACATTCCAGTTACTAATGGGTTGGTTAAAAGCAGATGCTTCTCGAAGCATAGATGACATATTGGTGAGACCACTCACATCCCAGTTGCCAATGGATTGGTTAAAAGAAGATGCTCTATAAAACATAAATGACATATTGGTAACACTGCTCACATTCCAGTTGCCAATTGGCTGGTTAAAAGCAGATATCCCATAAAACATAGATGCCATATCCGTAACACTACTTACATCCCAATTACCAATGTGTTGGTTAAAAACAGGTGATTGTCGAAACATCCACCCCATATCCGTAACACTACTCACATCCCAATTATCAATTGGCTGGTTAAAAGCAGATGCTTGGTAAAACATAGTATTCATATCAGTTACACTGCTTACATTCCAGTTACCAATTGGCTGGTTAAAAGAAGAAGCTCG
>CAZDQR010000053.1:3491-14278 GCA_964507315.1 uncultured Roseivirgaceae bacterium | reverse complement strand
TGAGTTCATTTTTATTTATTTGGAGGAGTATTAGTTAAGATATAATTTGTAAGTAAAGTACGGAGGTGCCTTTATGTATTCTCTCCTTCTTGCTGTGTAGGTTTGAGCTGCAAACATTCTAACTATTTTTTTATATCAATTGAAATAACTTTTCCGCCAGGCTCCAAATTAGTGGAAATATACCTAAACATTGTTTCGTATAAATGACGTGTTGTACCCTCCCCTTCCCATATTCCATGCGAACGGTTTGGATAAGACATTAATGAGAAAATTTTATTATGTTTCACAAGTTCATTTATAAGTCGCTCAGTGCCTTGATAATGCACATTATCATCACCAGTGCCATGAATAATCATCAAATTACCTTTAAGATTTTTAGCATAATTAATAGGCGATCCATTTTTATAACTTTCAGGCTTTTCAGTGATTAATCCTGAATACCTTTCTTGATAGACGTTATCGTAAAGAGTCTGATCTGGCACTGGGGCTACTGACACACCTGTTTTGTAAATATCTGGATAACGGAACATCATATTTAAAGTCATGGATCCCCCTCCACTCCAACCCCAAATACCCAATCTACTAGAATCTACAAAAGAATATTTTTTTATTATTGCTAGTGCAGCCTCTGCTTGATCTTTAGACGACTGAACACCAATTTGACCATGAACAGATTTTCTCCACTCTCTTCCTTTAGGTCCAGGAGTGCCTCTATTATCAACGCTCATCACAATATATCCCTGTTGTGTGAGGTATAGGTGATATAAATAGGTGTTCCAGCCCCAAGAATCTTGCACAGTTTGCCCCCAAGGCTCACCATATACATGGAAAAATACTGGATACTTTTTATTAGGATCGAAACCAGTTGGTTTTATCATATAACAATCTAATGAGGTGCCATCCGATGCATTAACCGAGAAAAATTCTGTCTCATTTTTTGCTAGTTTTTCAACCCGAGCTTTTAATTTATCATTATTCATTAAAACCCTCACCACTTTATGATCTGGTAAACTAATTAAAGAAGTAGTGGGTGGCACTCCTGCTTTAGAAAACGTGTGAATAGCCCACTTTGCGTTGGGGCTTATGTTATAACTATTTGATCCTGCAAGTTCTTTTGGTGTTAATCGCTGAGGGTTGCCTTTCCCATTTAAATTACTTCTATACAAATATCTTTGCGAGGCATTGTCAGGAGAAGCCCTATAATATAAATAGCCTCCTTCATCATCAATTAATGCTACATTTACTATGTCAAATGTACCAGAAGAAATGAGGCTTTCCTTTTTCCCATCTCGTCTTACTTTATAAACTGATTTCCATCCGTTTTTTTCACTTACCCAAGTAAAATTCTTACCATCATCAAGGTATATCCAATCGTCTACAGCTTCAATCCATGCACTATCTATATCTTCATAAATAGAAGACGTTGTACCAGTACTGGCATTCGAGGTTAATATTTTATAATGATCTTGTCTTCTGTTGGTCTGCTGCATCACAATATCTGTTGAGTTAGCAGCCCACTGCATTCTAGGGATATAGTTATTTCGTGGATCACTGGATCACCTTCTACTTTCATCCAAGTAGTACTTCCTCCTGCGGAACCCACAACACCTACCCGACAAGATGAATTTTGCTCTCCAACTTTTGGGTATTGAATGGGGATTATTTTTGAATAAATGGAATCTGTATTATTAATCAAATTAAATACACCGAGGCCAAAGGCATCCAACTGCCAATAGGCAATTTTAGTGCCATCAGGACTCCACCTAAAGCCATCCTGGCAACCAAACTCCTCTTCATACACCCAATCAAATGTGCCATTGATCATTTCATTTGACCCATTTGTTGTGAGGGCTGTAATTACTCCATCACTTATATGCTCTACATAAATATCATGCTCTCGTACATAACCTACGCGATTACCATCGGGAGAAAATTTAGCAAACATAAGTGTGGATGGTTTAGCTTCATTTCCACCAAGTTTTCGAAGTTTTCCAGATTTTAGTTCAAGCACCCAATAATCGCCCCGCGTATTTTGGCGCCATACTCTTTTTGAATTGGTGTATATCAGCAATTTTGACTTATCCTTAGACCACTCATAATTATGAATACGTATTGGATTCTCTTCTCCTAAAGGAATAATAGCAGATGCGCTCACAATAACTTCTTTCTTGCCACTTAAGGTTTCGTACCTAACAATCTCATTGTATTCAGCAAACTCTGCAGATTTTTCCAAGGTAGTATAGCCCTCTCCCCCATCTATCCATCGAGAATAACCAAACCAGTCTGATTGAAATTCATTATTTGTAAAAATTCTTTCCAGTGTCAACTGACTATCATCTTGAGCTGAAGCCTGAAACAAAACTGCTACAAGTAATAATGCTGTTATTTTTTTCATAAGGTTGTTCTTTGGTATAAATCTTAAAATAAATCCGTTTTTCAATGGGTCTTTAGTATCAATTATAAATTCACATTGGCCAACTATATACGCTAATGTTCTAAAAAGAAGAATTATAACAAAACAAATTTAGGTTTATATATAATTTCATACTTCAATTATATTGCTCAATAACGATACTATATTAACCTATTTCAGATTTAATACCCCATTAGCAGTTGTTATAGTACTATAATCAATTAACCATAAAGGCAACACTTGAACATTACTGAAATAAAAATGTGAGAGATGTAACAACAGGCAAACCAACATCTACCTACGGCCACTATTTTGAAAGAAATGTTAGTTCTTAAAACGGAAATTTAACCAAAGAAGATAATGTGCTCTGTTTATAATTCTGGCATAAAAAAAAGCAGCTACAAATTAATGTAACTGCTTTATTATTTAGAGCCTCCTATCCGACTCGAACGGATGACCTGCTCATTACAAGTGAGCTGCTCTAGCCAACTGAGCTAAGGAGGCCTGAATAAGCACTAGGCTTTTTCTGGTTTGCTTTTGATTAAAACATCATCTGCTTTGCTCAATTGCGATGCAAAAATAGCAGTACATTTTAATTTACCAAAACATATCGAATAGAATTTTAAATTATTTTTTCTATAAACTCTAAAGCCCTGATTTCCATCCAAGAACGTTGGTGGTTTTTTATTGGAAATCCAACATGTCCTCCCCTTTCTGTAAGTTCTAGATATAAATTGGGATGATTTTCAGCTTCTTGCAAAGGATAACAAGAAGAAGGCATAAACGGATCATCCTTTGCAATTAATAGTAAAGTTGGGATGTTAATATTAGCCAATTGATGTTTTGAAGATGCATTTTTATAAAATGCTTCTGTGGAGTCAAAGTTGTGAAGAGGTGCGGTGTAACGAACGTCAAATTCTGCAAAGGATGAAATAGAATCTATTCCATCCACATTTATTACTTTAGGATGCATCATAGATTTTAGCTTCATTTTCTTCTTAAGCTTATCTAAGAACCGATTTCGATAAAACGACATGCTTTTCTTTTCTAACTGAATAGCACTATCTCCCACTTCTACTGGAGGAGAAATAACAACTGCCTTGGTTATAATCGAAGGCAAATTAATAGAGGGCTCACTAATGTAATTAAGCACCATTGCTCCTCCCATACTAAATCCAACAAGTGCAATTTCTTTGTATTTATTAGTTGCTAGAATATAATCTATGGTGGTAGCAATGTCAGCTACATCTCCGTGATGGTAAAGCCTAGGCTGTAAATTCATTTCACCAGAGCAGCTTCGAGCATTCCAAGCTGCTACATCCCACTTATTGGCAGAAAAATGCTTTGCAACGCCTTTCACATAATGACGATGGCTATTCCCTTCTAATCCGTGAAACACAATGACAAGTTTAGCATTGTCATTCTTTATCCAATCAATGTCTAAAAAATCATTATCGGGTGTAGTGATTCGTTCACGAGTGTATTCCACCCCTTCCACCTTTCTAAAGATACTTGGCAAAATGGTTGATACGTGGCCGTTTCTTAAGTAGAAAGGTGGCTTATAAGTTGAGTTAATTATTGGCATAGTAAATAAAAAAATAAAATTTAACCACAGAGCTTAATAACACAAAGTTTACTTTTGAGTACTCCGTGCCTTCTCAGTGCACTTTGTGGTTAACAGATTAGGCAATTTCTCCTCCGCAACTAGAGCCTGCCCCTGCAGTACAACCATAACAATGCTTACCTGTTTTAATTATTCTACTGTTAAGTAGCTGTTTGTCAAAATCTTTAATGTGCTCAACGTGCTCACTTTTCATCTCAAGCATTTGGTTAAAATCGCAATCGTATAAATAGCCATCCCAACCAACCGACAACGTGTTTCTGCACATCACGCCTTCTACAGCCGAAGGGTTAAAAGCATTCGACAGTTCCTCCATATAAGCATCGTAATTATCCGACTGTACTAGATAATCTAAAAATCGACTAATAGGCATATTTGTAATGGCAAATAAGCTATTAAAAGTTATACCGTGTTGTCGATTTAATCGTTCTTTAAAATCTCGCTCTAAAGATGATTGTGCCGGAGGTAGAAATGCCCCACTTGGGTTAAAGACTAAATTTAAATGTAAGCCACTTCCTTCTACTCCGTAGCCAACCTCATTTAACATTTTTAAAGCTTTCATAGATTGCTCAAAAACGCCATCTCCACGCTGGGCATCTGTTCTAATTTTCGAAAAATGAGGTAGAGAGGATATTATTTCAACCTTATGTTTTGCATAAAATTCGGGCAAATCATAATACTTTGGATTTGCTACTATAATGGTAAGGTTACATCGCACCATAACATTTACACCACGTTTAGTTAGCTCTTCTACAAACCATTTAAAATGAGGGTTCATTTCTGGTGCTCCACCTGTTAAATCGGCTACTTTTATATGGCCTTTTACAACCGCATCTAAACATAATTGCAAGGTATCTTGCGTCATTATTTCTTTGCGGTCGGGTCCGGCACCTACATGGCAATGCGCGCAAGTTTGATTGCACATTTTGCCCATATTAACCTGCAAAATATCAACATTGGTAGGCTTTAAAGGGTGAAACCCTATTGGTTCAGTCCTTGAGTTAAATGAAGGAATACTAGCACCTTCTAATACTTCTATTTGAGCGGCTGCGCCTGAGTATAAATGTTTTTGTGCGTTTAATGTCTTCATACTTACATAGTAAGGTCTTCCACCTTATTCATCATCTGCACTCCGTGCACCAAACTTGCTCCACCTCTGATGGCTGCTGCAACATGAACTGCCTCCATCATTTGCTCTTCATCAGCTCCTTTTTCAAGTGAACTTTTTGTGTAAGCATCTATACAATATGGACATTGAACGGCATGTGCCACACCAAGCGCGATCAGTGCTTTTTCTCGTTGTGTTAAAGCTCCTTCTTTAAATACTTCATCATACCAACCAAAGAACTTCTCTCCCATTTCTTTTTGATACTTCGTAATATTTCCAAATTTTTTAAGATCCTCTTCTACGTAATATGGCTTGCTCATTTTATCTTTTTTTCAAATCTATACAAATCTATCTAGTCAATTGGTCTTGCAAACAACATATAGATTTATTCGGTTCATAATTTATAACATATGTGGCATTGTTTTGGCTTAAATCCTTTCTATAAATAATAAAATTACATCTACGGTTCCTCTTATGTTAATCACATGTTTTTATTTTGCGGCTCTATGACAAAAGCCTTCTTGCCACTTTTTCTACTACTTGCCATTTTTCATGAAACTAGGGCGCAATCAATATTAATTTCCGATAAAGAAACCAATGCATCCGTTGCACATGTGCTTTTGTTTGATGAGCTAGGCAACCAGACGGTTACATCAAAACACGGAATGGCAATGTTAGATGAGTTAAATGGAAAAATAATAACCTTACAGCATATTGGCTATACCACTTTAATAATTGCTAAAGAGAAATTACGAAGCCAAGTATTTTTGCAACCAAGTAGCATTTCAGTGAAAGAGGTGGTGGTATCTGCCAATAAATGGGAAGAAGATGTAAGCGAAATTTCTACAACAGTGGCTAAAATTTCAAGAGAAGAAATAGCCATGCAAAATGTGCAAACTGCGGCAGATATTTTAGCTCAATCGGGAGAAGTATTTGTGCAAAAAAGCCAATTAGGTGGTGGCAGCCCAATGATTAGAGGCTTTGCAGCCAATAAAGTACTTATTTCTGTTGATGGCGTGCGGATGAATAATGCGATTTACCGCAGTGGCAACCTACAAAATGTAATTGCCATTGATGGGCTAACTACCGAAAGTGCGGAGGTTGTTTTTGGCCCTGGTTCTGTTATTTACGGCAGCGATGCCTTAGGAGGTGTAATGGACTTTCATACCATCGCTCCTACATTTAATAAAACATCAGGCGAAGTTTTTGGAAGATTCTCATCTGCCAACCTTGAAAAAACAGGCCACGTAAAGTTTAACATTGGCAATGATAAATTGGCTTTTATTGGCGCTCTTACCTACAGTAATTTCGATGATTTAGTTACAGGTGCGCGGCATAAAGGAGCCTTTCCCACATTTGGCACAAGGCCAGAATATGTGGATAGGATTAATGGGAAAGACAGCATTGTGCAAAATGCCAACATAAATAAACAAATTTATTCTGGCTACTCTCAACTAAACGGGCTGGCCACCTTTAAGTATAAATTTAATAAGTTTAAGGACATTTCATATTCTTTTCATTTTACAAACAGCAGCAATATTCCTCGCTATGACAGGCTAACTCAATACAAAAACGACACGTTAAAATATGCTCAGTGGTATTACGGACCACAAAAATGGATGATGCATCGACTACAATTAAAATCGAGCAAAGAAATAAGCATTGCTTCGGAAGCTAAGTTTACAGCAGCTCTGCAAACATTAGAAGAGAGTAGACACGATAGAGAATTCAACAGCTCCGATCTTCGCCACCGAACGGAAAATGTATTAATGTTAAACTTAAACTATGATGTTTTTAAAGAGTTACTAAAAAACACCATTTATTATGGCGCAGAAGTAGTCTATAACGAAGTGTCTTCTTTTGCCAATACAGAAAACATCAACACAGATACTTTTATTCCATCTTCTACCCGTTATCCAAATGGAGGTAGTACGTGGGCATCGTTTGCAGCTTACGTTAATTGGAAACACTATTTTTCCACCTCATTAATTTTAAATGCAGGAGTTAGGTATAGCCATATACTACTCAATTCTTCATTTACCGATAAATCATTCTATAATTTTCCTTATGATGAGATTAATATAAGCACAGGTGCAACGAATGGGAGTATTGGTATTGTTTGGAAAATTAAAGACGAGTTTAATATTAAGTCTTCCATTAGCAGTGGTTTTAGAGCACCCAATGTAGATGACATTGGTAAAGTGTTTGACTCTGAACCGGGCAATGTAGTTGTGCCCAACGAAGACCTAACATCTGAATATTCATACTCTGGAGAATTAACTCTTAACGGAAAACTAAACAACACGCTTGAGTACAGCGTTACTGGCTATTATACGCTCCTTCAAAATGCAATGGTGCGTAGAGATTTTACGTTTAACAGACAAGATAGCATCTTATATGATGGGAAATTAAGCAAAGTTCAAGCATTAGTAAATACTGGGCAGGCTTACATTGGAGGTCTTTCTGCGAAAATAAAATACACAAAAAATCGTTTTATCATTGCTTCTACCCTAACCTTTACTGATGGATTAGACCTAAGCGATAATGTGCCATTACGGCACACAGCTCCTTTATTCGGCCAAACTTCTATCACCTATAAACAAAAAGCATTGTCAATTATACTTACACAACGCTATAACGGCAGCAAATCTATAGATCAGTTTGCCCCAAGCGAACAGAACAAACCCCATATTTATAGTCCAGAAGGAAGTCCTTCTTGGACAATCACCTCCATCAAAGGGCAATACCAATTTAATAAAACTTTAACGGTAAATGGGGGTATAGAAAATATGTTCGATGTGCACTACCGGCCCTATTCAAGTGGAATTAGTGCACCCGGACGAAATTTTATTGTGAGTTTAAAGGTAATTTTTTAAGATTCACTAGTAATCGAATCATAGGCTCGTTGCAGCTTTTTATCTAAAGTCCACAGCGCAAGGTTGTTTTCGAGGCAGGCAACAAGTAAGCAAGAATCAATTAAACCAACGCCCTGATTATAAAGTTTATACCTGCTTGACAAATTCCCCGCTCTAATAAATAGTTCGTCTTCATCAACTTTAGGTAACGTTTCCCAAATAACTTGAATAATTCCACGCTCCTTATTATTAATAGCTCCTTGAAAGAGCTCTCCAAATATGGCTGAAAAAGTAAATACATGTCCTTTATCAAGGTAATTTAGCAGAATATCACTGGTATCTAAATCATCATTCTTTAAGTATGAAATCCAAATAGATGTGTCAACCAAAATCATCTGTTACGATTTAATTTTCTAATCCCATAGGCAGTAAACCCTTCACGAAACTGAAGAGGTTCTTCTTTAACTTGCTGAATAACTTCGTCTAAACGCTTAGAATTCACATAATGCTTAATAGCAATAATTAAGCTTTCTGTGATGTTTTTTCCTCCAGAAAGCCTTTTTACGTCTTCGATGAGTTCATCTGGTATTAGTGCAGTAACTTTCATAATCGTATGTTCTATACGATTAATATACGATAGGTAATCGTATATTAAAAATTATACTTCTCATTTATTATTCAATCAATACTTTAATAAACAAATTAGCATATTGGCTTTATATTTGTTCCAAATTTCAACTATGCTTAGAACCCTATTATTAGTATCTCTTTTTGTAACCTCATTTGCGCTGCAAGCACAAAACAAAGAGCTTGATAAACGCAATGGTTTTAAAAACATTAAGCTTTTATCGAAAGCCACAGATTACCCTGAACTAAAATTCAATAAAAATCAAGAAGAGGAAGATAAAGCAGTTTATATCCGCTCCTCTGGTGCTCTCCAAAAAATAGGAACTATTCCTATTAAAGAATTAAATGTATATACCTATAAAGGGTTAATTTATAGAATTGAAGTATCCACAGGAAAAAACACAACGCTTTACAAAGGCTTAACCAAAGCGTATGGCAAAGCAGAATTTGCGGTAGTATCTAACGTATATGTGTGGAAGGGCGAAAAAGTTGCACTTACTTTTGCCAGCCAAAAAGGAGGTAAGCGTGTTGTTATGAACTACACCACGCCCCTCATCAAAGACATTATTAAACAAGACGAAGAACAAAAATTAAAAGACTTATCAGACGATTTTTAGTAGGTCAATTTAAATACAATCAATCATGAAAAATATAGCAGTAATTGGATCTGGAACAATGGGCAACGGAATTGCTCATGTATTTGCACAAAATGGCTTTAACGTAAGGTTAATAGACATATCGGCTCCGGCTCTAGAAAAAGCAGTAGCCACAATAACAAAAAACTTAGATAGGTTAGTTGCTAAGGAAAAGATTGATGGGGCAAAAAAAGAGGCTACTTTGGCTAACCTAACTACGTTTACAGATACTAAACAAGGTATTGCCAATGCTGATTTAGTAGTAGAAGCTGCAACTGAAAATGTAGATTTAAAGCTCAAAATTTTTAAGCAATTAGATGAACTTGCTCCTGCAAATTGTATCCTAGCAACAAACACCTCTTCTATTTCTATTACTAAAATAGCTGCAGTTACAAACCGGCCGGATAAAGTAATTGGCATGCACTTTATGAACCCTGTGCCTATTATGAAGTTGGTTGAAATTATTCGTGGGTATAATACATCTAACGAAGTTACTACCAGTATAATGGCCCTTTCTAAAACACTTGGCAAATCACCTGTAGAAGTAAACGATTACCCTGGTTTTGTGGCGAACAGAATATTAATGCCAATGATTAACGAAGCTATTTACACTCTTTTTGAGGGCGTAGCAGGTGTAGAAGAAATCGATACCGTAATGAAACTTGGCATGGCACATCCAATGGGTCCATTGCAATTGGCCGATTTTATAGGTTTAGATGTATGCCTTTCTATTCTACATGTATTGCACGATGGATTTGGCAATCCGAAGTACGCCCCTTGCCCTCTACTTGTAAATATGGTAGAAGCAGGACATAAAGGCATTAAATCTGGTAATGGTTTTTATTCTTGGGGCCATGGCACCAAGGAGCTTATTGTAGCAGATAGTTTTAAATAAAAAATAAACTGAAAGAAGCAAAGATTTTATTACCAAGAATGGCAAAATGATATGAAGAAAACTGTTTTAGCTCTCCTGTTTATTGTTGCTATTTTACCCAACTGCAAACAAAGCGCAAAAGAAGTCCCCAAATGTATCAATGAGGCAATTACAGAATTCGAAAAAAAACAGCCTTGTACTAATATTCAAATAGAGGAATATGTTTTTCAAGGCAATATAGTGTATGTGATAAATCAAGGATCTTTTAGCCCAGTAGTTGATAAAGATTGCAATACGATTGGTGCTTTAGGAGGTTTTGCAGGTAATACCGAAATAAATGGAGAGAGTTTTTCAAATGCAGAATTTGTTAAAATAATATGGAAAAACCAATGCTAATATAAAAATCTTAAGAACTACATTTGTTTGTTAATTGGACTCGATAATCCGAAGTACGCACCGTGCCTTCTACTTGTAAATATGGTAGAAGCAGGGCATAAAGGCATTAAGTTAGGCAACGGTTTTTACTCTTAGGGCCATGGCACCAAAGAATTGATTGTAGCTGATAGTTTTAAATAAAAAACAATATCTCTCATAAGAATTAAGTTATCATTAATAAAACCTATGGCTAAGCAAATTTTCTTACTACTTATTTTG
>CAZDQR010000053.1:0-3391 GCA_964507315.1 uncultured Roseivirgaceae bacterium | reverse complement strand
TAAGTTATCATTAATAAAACCTATGGCTAAGCAAATTTTCTTACTACTTATTTTGAGCTCTATACTCATAAGTTGCAATAAAGAAGAAGAAGTTTTGGGCGTAATTCCACGTTGCATTAACGATTTAATTACTGAGTTTAAGAAAAGTACATCTTGCAGTGACTCCAAAGTAGATCAATATCTTTTTAAAGATCAAATAGTATTTGTGTTTGAACCAGGAACTTGTGGTGCAGATATGCAAGCCCCAGTTATTGACTTTAATTGTGACACCCTCGGTGCTCTTGGAGGAATAGCTGGTAATACAGAAATAAATGGAGAGGACTTTACCAATGCAGTTTTTGTAAAAACTGTTTGGGAAAAATAATTACTAAATGACAAGAACATTAATTGCTTTTTTTATAATCATAGGCTTTGCAAATACAGCCTATTCTCAAACCGATTTACCTGAACAAATCATTTACGATCAGGAAATTATTGATTTAATGAATAAGGCCAAGGCAGAGATGAAAGCCGAGAATTACGATGCTGCCAACAAAACTTTTCGTAAGGCATTGGCTACTCGCAAAATTCTGCCCACAGACCTTTCCTACTTATTTGCTGAAACGCTTTATGTGGTTCATCAATACCAAAACAGCCTAAACTTTGTAGATAAATACTTAGGGTTAGCAGGCCAAGGAGGCAATTATTACGAAAAGGCAATGGAGCTAAAAGGGCTTTTAAATGCAGAGTTTGAGAAAATCAAAAACTGCGATTATTGCAATTTAAGTGGTTATAGATATACAACCTGCTATAACTGCCATGGAGAAAGCTCCATTACAGAAACATGCTATAATTGCAAAGGAAGTGGCAAAACAGTTTGCCCTAAATGCTTGGGCGAAGGGGTTTACATTACATTTAATTCGTTTAGTGGAAGGCAGTATGTAGAGTGCGATGTATGCATCGGCAAAGGATATATTACCTGCACGGTTTGTTTAGGAGAGCGAATTTTATCTGGCACCTGCAGTGTTTGCTTAGGGACTGGCAAAATTGCGAGCTCACAAATTTGCAACCACGAAGAAGACCAAATAATTGAAGAACACGACCATAATTAATTATCATATTGGAATAAATAAAACCATATCTTCCTTTGTAAAGTTAGAACATAGATCTTCTTCCAAGAAGTAAAGCCTCCTAGAGGCGACCTGTTTCTAGAATTGAATAAGGTATAACACAAGCTCCATAGGAGCGGACTATTAAGCATTAATATTACATAAAACGCTCCTATGGAGCTGAAAAATATAAATTTAACAATGCACACTACGGCACACATTATTACCATTGGAGATGAAATTTTATATGGTCAAATCCTTGATACAAATGCACAATGGATGAGCTCTGCCCTTGATGCCATAGGCATTAAAGTAACTCAACGCTTAACCATAGGCGATGTTAAAAGCGAAATCCTAGCCACCTTAAAATACTCAGAAGAGCGGGCAGATATTGTGCTAATTACTGGAGGATTAGGCCCAACCGAAGATGATTTAACCAAACCTTGCCTTGCCGATTATTTTGGAGTGGATATTAAATTAAATGACCAAGCATTAACTCATTTAACCCAATTATTTAAGCGATTTAAGTTCGAACTCACCCCCATTAATAGACTACAAGCCCATTTACCTACTAATTGCACAATGCTAGAAAATGAAATGGGCACTGCCCCTGGCATGTGGTTTTTCGAAAATAATACAGTATTTGTATCTATGCCTGGTGTACCTTTTGAGATGAAAGGCTTAATGAAGGAGCAGGTGCTTCCTAAGTTAAAACAACAGTTTGATTTACCTATTATATACCATAAGGTTGTTAAAACTATTGGCATTGGCGAATCATGGTTGGCTGATAAAATAAAACCTTGGACTGATAACCTGCCAAAATCCATTGGTCTGGCTTATTTGCCTAGCTTGCGAGAGGTAAAACTTAGGCTTACTACTACAGGTAAGGATTTAACTATTCTAACAAAAGAAGTTGACCAACAAATTGAAGAGCTTAAAAAATATGCTAACAAATACATATATGGATACAACTCCGACAGCATCCAATCGGCCGTAGGTGAATTACTTAAACAAAAAAAGGAGACCATTGCAACAGCAGAGAGTTGTACAGGCGGGCATTTAGCTCATTTAATCACATCAATTTCAGGTAGTTCTAGCTATTATAAAGGCAGTATTATTTCTTATACAAATGAGATAAAGCAATCAGAACTGGGTGTAAAAGCAGCAACCTTAGAAAAGTATGGTGCCGTGAGCGAACAAACAGCTATCGAAATGGCAGAAGGTATCCGTACCAAATACGGAACAACCTATGGATTATCTACAACAGGCATTGCAGGCCCAGATGGAGGAACAGAAGAAACACCTGTTGGCACCATTTGGCTTGCCTTAGCAACTCCAATAGGTACACAAACAAAACTCCTCTCTTTTGCAAAAGATAGAATGTTTAATATTGAAGCTTCTTCCAAATCAGCCCTGGCCTTTGCTTGGCAATATTTCGTACAAAACTCTTGAGTTCTACATTGATTACACTAAATTTGTCAATATAGAAAAATGCCCTAATTGAGTTAGAATAAGCTTTTATTCGCATTTTTCAGAAACGAACGAAGATTATTCTTGAATGATCATTAAATTCGATAGAATAAAAGGAAATACACATTGAACATGAAATTAACCAAGTTATAATATGGCTTCAGTTGAGTTATTAATGCCAAAAATGGGCGAAAGTATTATGGAAGCCACTGTGCTTACCTGGCTTAAAAGTGAAGGAGATACCATAGAAGCAGATGAATCAGTCTTGGAAGTGGCTACCGACAAAGTAGATACTGAAGTTCCTTCAACTCACGGTGGTGTGCTTACACAAATATTAGCGCAAGATGGCGATGTAGTTCCTGTGGGTACTCCAATTGCTATTATTACTACAGAAGGAGAAGAAACTCCAACAACTGCTGCTCCAACCACAGAAACTATAGCTGCTCCTGTTACTCAACCCGTAGTAGCTGAAGCAACGGCAACGGTAACAGCTACTCTCGATAAACCTGCAGCTGGCAGATTCTACTCTCCTCTTGTAATGAATATTGCAAGAGAGGAAGCCATCGCAATGACTGAGCTAGAAAAAATTCCAGGTACAGGCAAAGAAGGACGAGTTACTAAAAAAGATATATTAGCCTACGTTTCAACAAGATCAAATGGAAATGGGTCGGTTGTAGCACCTAGTGCTCCAGCTCCTGTAGTGGTTGCACCTGCGCCTAAACCGCAACCAGTTTCAGTAAGTGCGGGTGATGAAATCATAGAAATGGATCGTATGCGCAAAATGATTGCGGGTAGAATGATTGATTCAAAACGTATTTCTCCACACGTAACTT
>CAZDQR010000052.1:6066-14343 GCA_964507315.1 uncultured Roseivirgaceae bacterium | reverse complement strand
TCGACTTATAATCCTGAACCAACTGGCTTGCGCTATATCGACCATATGGTGGGCAATGTAGATTGGAATGAAATGAATACGTGGGCAGAATTTTACAAAAATGTAATGGGCTTTGCCAATCTTATCACCTTTGATGACAAGGACATTTCTACCAAATACACCGCCTTAATGAGCAAGGTAATGACCAATGGAAATGGTCGAATTAAATTTCCTATAAACGAACCAGCCAAAGGAGCAAAGAAATCTCAAATTGAGGAGTATATCGATTTTTATAAAGGAGCTGGGTGCCAACATATTGCAGTAGCAACAAACGACATTGAGCACACAGTTAGAGAAATGACTAACCGAGGTGTTGAGTTCTTATATGTTCCAGGCACTTATTACGATACTGTTGGTGATCGAGTTGGTGAGATTGAAGAAGACATGAACAAGCTTAAAGCTTTAGGCATAATGGTGGATAGAGATGATGAAGGATATTTGCTTCAAATATTTACCAAGCCAGTAGAAGACCGACCAACTATGTTTTTCGAAATTATCCAGCGTAAAGGAGCACAATCATTTGGGAAAGGAAATTTTCAAGCCTTATTTGAATCTATCGAAGCCGAACAAGCTCGTAGAGGAACATTATAAAACTAACCACAAAGCACACAAAGAAGGCACAAAGTCCGCGAAGAAAATAACAGCGTACTTTTTGTAAAACTTTGCGATCTTAGATGCAAAAAAATACTCATATAAAATGAATACAAGCTGGATTAATATCACCCCCAATTCTGATTTTAGTATATACAATATCCCATTTGGTATTTATAAAATTAAAGACCAAATCGGAGCAGGATCTGCAATTGGTGAATTTGTAATTGATTTGAATTATTTACAAACCAAAGGTTATTTTAGATCGATCGAATTACCCACAGGTATTTTCAACCAATCTACCTTAAACGAATTTATTGGCTTAGGTAAGTCAGTCACCAATGCTGTTAGAACTAGATTGATATTCCTATTTACTAGCGATAATCAGGAGCTACAAAACAATGAAGAAGATAAAATACATTGCTTAATTCCTATATCTGATGTGGAAATGTTGATGCCCGTTAAGGTTCCCAACTACACCGATTTCTATTCTAGCATTGAGCACGCCACTAACGTTGGCACTATGTTTCGTGATCCCGACAATGCATTATTTCCAAATTGGAAACACTTACCTGTTGGCTATCATGGTCGTGCTTCATCCATCATTATTTCTGACACTCCAATTAAAAGGCCCAAAGGGCAAACCAAAGCTCCTGACACAACAGAACCAAGTTTTGGCCCAACCCAACGATTAGATTTCGAATTGGAAATGGCTT
Organism: uncultured Roseivirgaceae bacterium; assembly: GCA_964507315.1. Taxonomy (GTDB): domain Bacteria; phylum Bacteroidota; class Bacteroidia; order Cytophagales; family Cyclobacteriaceae; genus JAKISE01. The sequence continues at coordinate 12,997 of CAZDQR010000052.1, read as the reverse complement.
TTATTACCAATTCAAATACTCAACTTGGAACATCTATTTCGGCACAAGAAGCAGAAGATAATATTTTTGGATTTGTACTTTTTAATGATTGGTCGGCTAGAGATATGCAAGTGTGGGAATACGTTCCGCTGGGCCCATTTCTTGCCAAGAATTTTGCTTCCTCTATTTCTCCTTGGATTGTAACCCTTGAAGCATTGGAGTACATAAAAGTAGAATCACCAACCCAAGAGCCAAAGGTTTTACCCTATTTAGAGGTTAGTGGAAAAAAGAATTTCAACATTAATTTGCAAGTGAGTATCCTACCACAAAAGGGAGAAGAAAATATAGTTAGCAACTCCAATTTTAAGCATATGTATTGGAACATCAACCAACAATTAGCACACCACACAGTTAATGGTTGCAATATAGAAGTAGGTGACATGTATGGGTCCGGCACTATTAGTGGCCCCACTCCAGACTCCTATGGATCTATGTTGGAGTTGGCTTGGAAAGGCACCAAACCAATTAAAATGAATGATGGAACCGAGCGTAAATTCATTAATGATGGCGACACTGTTATTATGAGAGGCTATGCGGAGAACGATGGAATTCGTGTTGGTTTTGGAGAAGTAAAAACACTTATTCTTCCAGCAGGTTAGTAGTTATGATTAAGTCTATTTCACCCAAAGACCTTCCAATTGGCGAACTTCATGGCTTATTATTAGGCGCTGTTTCTCCACGCCCAATAGCTTTTGCCAGTACAATTGATGTTGATGGAAATGTTAATCTAAGCCCATTTAGTTTTTTTAATGTGTTTAGTGCCAACCCTCCTATTATGATATTTTCTCCTGCTCGGAGAGTAAGAGGAAATACCACCAAGCATACACTGGAAAATGCAATGGCTACCAAGGAAGTGGTTATCAATATTGTAAATTATGCTATGGTGCAGCAAATGTCATTAGCAAGTGCCGAGTATGGCCAAGGTGTTAATGAATTTGATAAAGCTGGATTTACAGAAGTACCTTCAGAAACAGTGGCACCACCTAGAGTTGGTGAATCACCCGTTTCGTTTGAATGTAAGGTAAACAACATCATTCATTTAGGTACTGAAGGTGGAGCAGGAAACCTCATAATTTGTGAAGTAACCAAAATTCATTTGAACACTAACATACTAGACGATAATGGCAAAATAGATCCGAATAAAATAGATACTGTAGCTCGTATGGGAGGCAATTGGTATTCTCGAGCAAGCGGAGATTCCATTTTTGAAATCCCTAAACCTATTTCTACCATTGGCATTGGAATTGATAATATTCCAGCTTCTATTAAAGATAGTAAAGTGCTAACTGGCAATGAACTAGGCCAATTAGGGACGATTATATCATTGCCTGAACCGTCTATTCCATCTCAAAACGAAGAAGTAATAAGTATCATTGCATCAGATTCAAATGTGGAAGAGAGATTGCATCAATTAGCAAAAGGACACTTAGCCAAGAACGATGTAGCCAAAGCTTGGGAAGTATTGATGGCCAATAAATAACATCTACTGCTCACTTTCGTTTACACTAAAAGAATATTAACTTTCTTGTGTATATATGAAACCAATCTTTTTTATTTTTCTACTCTTCACTTGGCGAACCTCCATTGCTCAAATATCTAAAGAGTATTATGATAACGGATTAGTGCGAGCTGAAGGTAAATTAATTGTAGGTGAGAAATCAGGAGAATGGAGATTTTATTATCCTAATGGCGTAATTCAAGCCATTGAAAATTATTCTAATAACAATTTAAGTGGCACTGTTAAGTCATTTGACTTTGATGGCAACATTCAGAGTTTAGAGATTTGGATAAATGGGTCATTAGAAGATTCGGCCTTTTACTACCATCCTAATAAAGTATTAAAGCGAAAAGGAATCTAGCTGATTAGTCAATACGAAGGCATTTGGGTTAACTACTATCCATCTGGAACTTTAAAAAGAAAGCTTAATTATAAAAATGGGTCGCCAAATGGAATTTGGCTATATTATTCTGAGAAAGGGATTCTTCTACAAAAAGGAAACTATAAAAACGGAAAAGAAAACGGAGCCTGGGAGTTCTACTCTAAAAAAGGAAAGCTAACCTTTAAAGGGAATTATATGCTCGGAGAAAAAACTGGAGAATGGGTAGAAATTAAAAATGGGAAGGAAAAACCTTATAAATACAATTAAAAATCACTCGATAAGCTAAGGAAAAATCCACTTTCGCCAATGTTATTAAACGAATATTCTGCCCTAATTACAAAATCGTACATGGTTACAAAATCAAGACCAAAACCAGTCCCCATCAAAAGTCTATCAGCTAAAAATGCATTCCCTTCTAAATTTAAAGTGTTTTTTGCATACCCAATATCTAAATATGTTTTAAAATATAGAGCATAAGGAATATATTGAAACTGCTCTAAAGGCATACTTTTCCATTTTGTATTCCCTTTAAAAATCACCTTTTTAAAAGTGCTTTTATTTAGAAAATAATTCTGCGCAAAAATCGTGTATAATTCATATCCTCTTACCAATCTATTATTAAACCCAAGCCCGCCTAATAAAGTATAAGGCTGATCCGGAGGTGTACTTAAATTTACGGAGGTTAAATTATTGAAATAAAACCCCTTTTTAAATTTAAAATATTTGGCATAGGCAATTTGGAACCCTGTTCGATAAACACTGTTTTTTAAACCAAAACCAATATGCGCCACCCCTACTGAAAAGTTATACCCCTCCAAAGGATAAGCAGCGATATCTCGCCTATCAATATTATAGAGATAACTTAACCTTAATACATTTTGATCATTTGTGTTAGTACCCAGATAATTCGGATTTAATAATAAAATCGTATCGGCTACATTATTATTAGTATAGTCTACTCCAAAACTATGTCTTGTATAAAATGAGTTTCTGAGTGTATAATTTATTCCAACTCCAAAGGTGGTTCTAAGCAAGTCTTCGGTTTCTATAAACACTCGCTTATTCTCTACTGTTTTATAATGCAGGTTATTATACTCAAGATATTTAGCTGAAAATGATAAACCATGCCTTTGACTTCTATCTATATAAGGCATAGAATAATTTACTTCAAACTTTTTAGTAAACCCAAACTGAGCCGTAACTGTCATTCGCTCGTTCATCCCCCTCATATTAAAATGGTATAAACTAAGCCCATAAATCAGCCGGTTAAGATCAGCATCGTGATTAACCCACCAATCATTAAAGTTTCTATCTATAATATCGAGTAAAGGAATAGGGAATAGATACCATCGTTCTACCACTTTTATTACGATATCAACCTTGTCAAAATCTAATTCTAAGATGGCAACTTCAACCTCATTAAAAAGTTTAGTATTATAAACCTTATTGCGATCTGCTTTTATTATTTCTTCTAGCGCCTTAAAGGAATATATTTTACCTTTTTCTATCGATAGCTCTCTAAGTATAATACGCCCCTTGGTTTTTGTATTCCCTGTGATGAAAATATTATCAATAAGAACATTGCGGCTCGAGGAAAGAGAATCGGATTTAGTATTCCCTACAGGTTGCGCATAACTGGCAAAAGGAAGGGAAATAAAAAAAAATAGTATAATACAACAAGTGACATTATACTTAACAATCCTATTTATCACTATAATATATTTTTGCGCTTTGCATCAACAACAAAAATAAGTGTCTGGCACTAACTTATCATTATACTAATGAGTTAATGTCGAGATAATTCTACCAATTAATTCCAGCACCAATCATAAATTAGTTTAATTTCTAGAATAGACATGTTATCGATGTTTAACGATTATACTACCTAAGTTTAAATTTGGTATACTTTCTTAAGCATGTTTGATGTAGGTAAGGAATCCGTGAGATTCAGACCTTCCTGATCATGGTATTCTAAGACCATAGATTAATTAATCTATCCCAACTATCAAAAAGCTATTCTTTTGACGCCTTAATTATTTCAATGTATTTTTTAGATCCTTCATTTAACGTGCGTTCTTGGGTTTCAAAATCAACGTGGTAAAGTCCAAATCTTTTTCCAAAGCCGAAATTCCACTCAAAATTATCCATCAACGACCAATAGTAAAACCCACGAACATCATAACCATCTTCAATGGCTTTTGAAACTGCAAATAAAGATTGCTCAATAAACTTTCCTCGTCTATCATCTTTATCATCAGCTATCCCATTTTCGGTAATAATAATTGGCACACCCAACTTTGAAATTCGCTGGATAGCTCGATATATTCCTTCAGGATAGATGCCATAATCCATATCCGTCATCACTTCATTGGGATATGGCAATGGCTCTAATGATTCATCCAAGTCACCGGTAAAATTGAAAGCATAATGGGAATAGTAGTTTAATCCAATAAAATCCAACGATTTGCTGGCTCCTTCAATTTTTGAATTTAGGTTCACCATTGTGGGCATGTTAAAATTGTAATTATCAGTTTTAAAAAGCTCCAGCAACACCTCGTTATAATTTACATCTGCCAAATGTTTCATTAAATTATCTAAGATGTTCCACTCTCCAAGCGGATCCATTTGCATCATATTTTTCACTAATCCAATTTGCGTTTTTTCTCCATCAGGTAAGGATTTGATACGATTATAGACTTGAACGTGTGCTTTCATCATATTTTCCAATGCTAAAGCCGCCAGTTCAGGGTCTGATATACCTGGAGGGAATCCCCCAGAAAAATAAGTATCAAAAATATAAACACTAGGCTCATTGATTGTGCAGTACATTTTCACTCTATCCTTTAGCGCCATATACACAACTTCACTAAAATCTACAAAGTACTTTAGGTTCTCCTCCTTTTCGAATGCGCCCAGTTCATAAAACCAAAGTGGGTGTGTAAAATGGTGAAGAGTAACCATTGGCACAATGCCTTTTGCAAGGAGACTATCGCACACAGCTACATAATGATTAAGAGCAAGGGTATCTATCACATTTTTAGCCGGCATTATTTTGCTCCACGAAACAGAAAATCGATATGAATTAACCCCTAGGTCTTCCATTAATTTAATATCTTCTGGATACCTATTCCAATGATCACTGGCTTGGCCAGACAAATCGCCATTAAGAATAGTGGGTTTACCATCAGGAGTTGTTTGTTGCTCCCACCAACCAAAATTGTTTATGTTTTGATGGCCTCCTTCTACTTGATGTGCAGATGAGGCAACCCCCCAAATAAAATCTTTTGGAAAAGACTTTTTAGATGTATCAATTTGGCTCCAATCCCATTTTAATAATGTATCGTTACTATTTAGGTATTTTAACCCCGCCCAATAGCCAATTAAAAAAGTCACAACGAGAATTACGATTATTTTTTTGATCATTTTAATTATATTTTAAGATCTGCAACTCACTAGTATAATTGAGTCAATACCCCAACCAATCATATATTAAGCAATATTATTCGCATAGAGCATTTCTTCTACTTGATTTTTATTAAATGTTGTTAAACGACCCTACATGGGATGAACAGTTTCTATTTAATATGGCTTGTACATTATTTATCAATAAATTTGATCCTACATATAAAAGACAATAAGTAGAAAATTAAATAACTACTGCACATATCTTAGCATTTCTAACTAAACAATATTAAGCAAGCACTTATGGATTCTAGAAGAGATTTTATAAAAAAAACAAGCATTTTAGGTACAGGATTAGCTGTAGCTCCTTCCATCCTATTTGCATCGGGCAAGGCTCCATCCGACAAATTAAATGTAGGAATGATTGGAGTTGGGGGCAGAGGCTTTCATCATATGAAAAACCTGCTCGACAGAGATGACGTAAACGTAACTGCTATCTGCGATATTGACCCTGAAAGAATTAATATTAGCCTAAAAAAAATCAATAATAAAGGCGGTAAAAAACCAGAGGTGTATGATAATTCTGAGACTGCTTATAAAAAACTTTTAGATTCACCAAATGTTGATGCCGTAGTAATTTCTACTCCTTGGTTATGGCATACGGTAATGACCAAAGATGCAATGCTAGCTGGTAAATTTGCTGGTGTAGAAGTTTCTGCCGCAAATACGATGGAAGAGTGCTGGGATCTTGTGAACACCCACGAAAAAACAGGCACGCATATGATGATTCTTGAAAATGTGAATTATCGGAGAGATGTACTTGCCGTACTCAATATGGTAAGGCAAAATGTATTTGGTGAGCTCGTTCATTTCCGTTGTGGATACCAGCACGATTTACGTAACATAAAATTCAATGATGGCATTGACCCTAGCCATAAAGGAGCTGAATTTGGAGATAAAGGCATATCTGAAGCTGCTTGGAGAACACAGCACTCATTGCTAAGAAATGCTGATGTGTACCCTACACACGGAATTGGACCTATTGCCGCCATGACTAATATTAATAGAGGCAACCGATTTTCTTCTTTAACCTCACACGCAAGTAAAAGTGTTGGTTTACACGATTACGTTGTAAAAGTTGGAGGTGAGGATCATCCTAATGCTAAATTGAAATGGAAACAAGGCGATGTAATTACTACTACCATTGAAACAACGAATGGTGAAACAATCATCGTTACCCACGACACCAACCTTCCACGGCCTTATTCATTAGGCTTTAGAGTGCAAGGAGCCAATGGTCTCTGGGAAAAAGATGGAGACCGTATCTACATCGAAGGAGAATCAAAGCCACACCGTTGGGATGATGCTGATAAATGGCTAGAAAAATACGACCACCCGCTTTGGAAAAAGTATGAAAAAGAGGCAAACGGTGCTGGCCACGGTGGTATGGACTTCTTTGTAATTAATGCCTTTGTTGAAAGTGCTAAACAAAATATTGCCCCTCCTCTAGATGCCTATGATGCAGCAGCTTGGAGTGCAATCACTCCATTATCAGAAGTATCGATTGAGAATAATGGTGAGCCTCAAGATTTTCCTGATTTTACTAGAGG
>CAZDQR010000052.1:0-5966 GCA_964507315.1 uncultured Roseivirgaceae bacterium | reverse complement strand
AAATTGGTTATAAGCTCTTTAAAGAATTTTATTTGAGCCCTAGTTCTAATAAGGTTGTGCTTTTCTTTAAACGTTTGGTAGTACTGATCTCCATTTAGGTAATCATCTAAAAACCTAACCGCCTGTTCGTAGGTTAATAACTTAGCTCCAAATGCAAGTGTTTTAATTTCTGCAGGAGTTATAAAAGAGTTTGATGCTTGGTAATACCCTCGGGCAAAGCCTTTGAACAAATCCATATCCAAGGTTACATTATCCAAATTCTCATCATCCTCTTTTCCCGTATTCATCCCTCCTCTTACGGTATCGCCAAAATCGTAACATAAATATCCAGGCATAACAGTATCAAAATCAATAACACAGAGCACTTCATCATTTTCATCAAATAAGATATTACTCAGCTTAGCATCTTGATGCACAGTTCGTAAGGGTAAAATACCCTCACTGCCCATCTTAGTGATAGATCGCATCTCTTCCTCAAATAGCAAAAGAAAATCGACCTCTTCCTGCACTTCTTCTAGCCTTTCAAACGGATTTTCTTTAACTCTATCTTTAAATTTATCAATTCGGAGTGCCGTGTTATGAAACCCAGGTAATACTTCGAATAATGGCGGAGCAGGCAAGTCGCTTAGCATGGATTGAAACTCTCCGAACGCCAAGCCACAAAGCTCGGCTTGTACAGGGTTCTTTAATACTTCAAACACTTTAGATCCTTCAATTAAGGTAAACATTCTCCAATATTTACTTTCTCCATCTTTATAAAATCCCTGATTATTATTGGTAGATATTACAGTTAAACTATGCCTTTGCAGCTCCTTTGGAGTATATTTTGAGTTTAGTTTTTCCTTAATATGGTTAGTAATCCTAGCAATATTTGTTGTTAACTCTGGCACATTCTTAAATATATCAGAATTGATAGATTGAAGAATGTAATCTGGAGTGTTCTGCCCTTTTGTAATAACTTGATAAGTAGAATTTATTAATCCTGAACCAAATGAATTGATTTCAGTTGTAATACCTTCTGTCTCAAACTGTTTTACGACATCCTTTAAATCCATATTATTTTTAACTCTATTTTATAAACAATACTACAGAATAAGAATAACTCTTAGCTTTTAACTTATACTTAGTATGCGTTTGAGCACCCCAAGAATCATCTCCACCAACCCCTTTTTGCTTATAATCTATTTGCAATGAAGTTAAATTTTGCGGTTTAATATCATTTGTATGGCGGTTAACAACTGACTTTCCTTTCCGTTGCCTTCCATCAGTTCTCTCAGCTGATTCAAAATCAACTAGCATATTATGATGTACATTAAACTCAAAATTAGGGCTTCCAATTACTTTAATGGAAGCAGTATTACTTGAAAGTTCCATCCAACGAACATCGGTTTTTTGTCCATTTTCTTGTGGGCGAATATAAGGCACATATTGATCCGTTACTGTACTGCTATAATTGCCAACAAAAGCAGCTGTTTTACGGTCTGAATAATTTTCGAATGGCCCTCTGCCAAACCAAATTAGGTTTTCATAGTCTTTTTTTAGAATAATATTCCATCCAAACCGAGGTATATCCGGCATAGTGCTAGAAATTTTAGAAATGCTTTGCGTCATTTTCATAACTCCATTGCCATCAATTTCATACACTTGAGAAATACTAGCCTGTTTCTTTTTTGAACCATTTTTCAAATCAAACATAAAACTTACGGTAACATTATTCTCATCAACTTGAACTAGCTCGGCCGATTTAAGTTTTAAGTTAGCCTGTACATCTTTCCATACGGCTAATTTTTTATTGGATTTATTCCCAAAATCATTGTCTGTAGGAGCTCTCCAAGCATTGATTTCCGCAGGAGCTTGCAATTGCTCATTGCCTTTAAATTTCCAAGAAGTTAATTGGCCCTTATTTTTATCAAACGACATACTAAAATCTGTTCCTGAAATTTCGAACATTCCTTTAACAGTATTATGAGAGATTTTTGCAGAAGCTATCTCCACTGCTTTTTTAGTGGCCGTTACCAACTGAATCTGCTCCGAAGCATACACGTGGTTTGCAGGAAGCAACCCTGATTCCTTAGGATTGATTAGATACACATTTAAGAAAGTTTCTGTATCGCCAAGCTTTGCCTCATCGAACAGTGTAAACTTCTGCGTGGTAGAAGCCTCAAAGTTTTTTAAAGATTGAATTCCACTATCAATAGTTTTGCTATCACTGATAAGTTCCCATTTGAGATTAAACCCTTCTAGGTTTAAAAAACTGTATTTATTTAAGACTTCAATTTCATTTTTCTTCCCTTTACTTAAAGAAAAATTCATAAACTGATACACTTTTTTTACTTCATAATAACCCGGATGAACAACCCGATCAGAGCCTACCAAACCGTTGGCGCAAAAATTTCCATCCGATGGCATATTTTCACCATAATCACCTCCATAAGCAAAGTAGTCAACACCTTCACTATCTGTTTTGCGTAATCCTTGATCTACCCAATCCCAAATAAAACCACCTTGCAAATTCTCATATTGCTCAATTACATCCCAATAGTCCTGTAAATTTCCTGTACTATTCCCCATAGCGTGGGCATATTCACACATAATGAGAGGTCGGTCATGATTTTTCTTTCCAAAACTCTTTAGTGCTCCAATTTTGGAATACATCGGGCAAATAATATCCGTATTACTAGACCTTCCAGCTCGTTCATACTGTACAGGCCTTCCGTCATTTTTGCTTTTCAAATAGTCATAGGTTTTTTCAAAGCAAATACCGTTGCCAGCTTCATTGCCTAATGACCAGATAATAACACTGGTTTGATTTTTATCACGTTCCCACATTCGGATTGTTCTATCCATATGGGCATCAATCCAAGCAGCATCTTTGGCCAACGATTCCGGCCCATAGCCCATACCGTGCGACTCAATATTAGCTTCATCTACCACGTAGATGCCATAAATATTACACAACTCGTAAAAGCGAGTTGGCTGAGGGTAGTGGCTTGTTCTAACTGCATTTATATTGGCGGCTTTCATTAAGGTAAGGTCTTTTATAATGGTAGCTTCATCTACTACGTGACCATTATCTGCATGGTGTTCGTGCAAATCCACTCCTTTTAGGTAGACATACTCGCCATTAATTTTAAATATTCCATCCTTAATCTCTACTCGCCTAAACCCTATTTCCTTGGTTATTTTTTCGAGCAAATTTCCGTTCAAGTCAGTTGTTTCAATAACTAGTTCATACAGGTTAGGTGTTTCAGCAGTCCATTTATGCGCCTTGTTTACTGTTTTGTTAAACTGAACTACTTTCTTTTGATTTGGATTAACAGTTATTTCCTTAGTTTCAGAGCTCAGTACATTGCTTTGATATGAAAGGGTGTACTTAACATTTACCTTGTCATTTGTAGCGGCCGAATTCTCAACATATACCTTTAAATCCAATAGACCATCTGTATAACTATCATCCAGAGTAGTATGGGCATAGTAATCTTGGATTCTAAGCTTGGGCTGCGCAAATAAATAGACATCTCTATCAAAACCTGTTAGTCTCCAAAAATCTTGGGCTTCCAAGTAGTTCGCATCAGTCCATCTAAATACTTGTACGGCCAGTGAATTTTCACCTTCTTTTAGAAAGGAAGTAATATTAAATTCTGCTGGAGTTTTAGAACCTTTGTTCATACCAACTTTTTTGCCATTAACCCATACATAAAAAGCCCCTTCTACAGCACTAAAGTGCAAGTACACGTCTTTATCGCCCCAATTACTTGGCAGTTCAAACGTTCTTTTTAAAGAAGTTACAGGGTTATAATCGTGTGGCACTTTGGGAGGAGAAGGTCGTTTCATCTCCGTAATTACTCCACGGCTATCCGCAAACTCATAAGGTTGATTCACATAAATAGGAATACCATAGCCTTTAATTTCGAAATTACCAGGAACAGAAAAATCGTCCCACGCTTTTACATCATAGTCCTCTTTAAAAAAGTCATTGGGTCTATCAGCAGGTGCTTTTACCCAGTTGATTTTCCACGTTCCGTTTAAAGATAGCGTTGCCTCAACATCTTGTTTGGATACAAATTCAGTACGAGGAAACTCTTTGCCCTCCCCTACGTTCGAAGGGTCTTCGAACTCTGTTGGAAATGCCTGTTGGCCAAATAAATTAGGCGCTATGAACAGAAATAATGCCCCGAAAATTATAATTTTATTATTCATCTTATTTTTTAATAATTACTTTACTTCAATAATTAAACTGTTAGCAGTCGCAGAACTTTCGCCTATAAACACCTCTATAGAACCAGGTTCTAATATTAGATTCCCCTCATCATTAACAATAGATAAATCATCTGAATTTAGGGTAAACTCAACCAGTTTACTTTCCCCTTTTTTTAATGATATTTTTTTAAACTTTTTAAGAGATTTAAGGGGTGTAACTACATTTGATTCTAAATCTTTCACATATAATTGAACCACTGTTTTCCCATCAACATTGCTTAAATTGGCAACCTTAACTGAAAGTGAGATTGTTTCATTTTGACCTATAGTTTCTTTATTGGATACAGGTTTTGAATATTCAAATGTTGCATAGCTTAACCCGTAACCAAATGGGTATAAAACTTCTCCCTCAAAATATCTATAGGTTCTTCCTTTCATGCTATAATCCTCAAAATCGGGCAAATCTTTTACTGATTTATAGAATGTAATAGGTAGCTTACCAGAAGGATTATAATCACCAAAAAGCACATCTGCGACCGCAGCTCCACCAGCCTGACCAGGATACCAAGCAGTGAGAATCGCATCCAGGTTCTTTTGTTCCCAATTAATAGCCATTGCACTGCCACTAGTGAGTACAAAAACTACAGGTTTACCCAATTTCTTTAGCTTTTTTAATAACTGTAGCTGCACTTTAGGCAGTAATAAATTTGATCGATCTCCTTTATAAAATCCATCGATTTCAACAGGCATTTCTTCCCCTTCTAATTTCGCAGTTATTCCACCTACATATACAATCACATCTGATTTGGCTGCCATCTCCATCATATATGCTTCGCCTTGTAAGTGCTCCAGATTCCACAATAACTGAACAGAAGCCATCCACTCGTTAGTAGCATAAAACTCTAATTGAATTTGATACGTTTTCCCTTTCGCGAAAGCTAATTTTTGAGGCCTTATTGTATGATCGGCTTTACTTGTTCCAGTAACAACCTTCTCCCCATTTACCCAAAGGCTATAAGAACCTCCTTGCTCTAATACAGCTAAAGAAAGTTCGCCCTCATAATTTGTTTGGATAGAGGTTGTGTATCTAATCGAGAACTTACCCGGTCGTAAGATATCAATGGGTGCTGCCGCTCCCCAGTTAAAATCAATCTGATTTTCTTGCGTAGTTTTTACGGGTGTACCCGACATTTCAGAATTATCAAAGTACTCCACTTTTACTTTTCCCTTGAAATTATCAGCACCAATAACATCAAAAACAGGCTCGTTATCTGTAAGATTTACACCCTTAAAATAGTTTACTTCTGTAGTTGAAGAGACCTTCTCTTTAATGCCTTCTAGAATAGTGGCTCTTTTACTTGGTACCCCAAAATAATTACCTAATATAAAATGTCGGTCGTTTGCATTAGGGCCAATAACTGCAATAGAGTTAACATCTTTAGAAAGTGGCAATACATTGTTTTCATTCTTTAACAACACGATCGATTCTTTTGCCGTTTGCAACGCAAGCTCCTGATTCTTTTCTGACTCTAAATCCTGATCGTTTAAGTTTCTAAATGGCTGTTCTTCCATAGGATTGAACAACCCTAGTTTCATTCTCGCTGTTAATAACCTTCTGAGAGAAACATCAATTTTATCTTCGGTAATTAGGCGTTTTTTTACAGCTTTAACTAAATAATTATAGCTATTACCACAGTTTAAATCACATCCAGCTTTCACTGCCAAGGCCGAAGCTTCTGCTGCTGTTTTTGTAATTTTATGAAATC
>CAZDQR010000051.1:0-14463 GCA_964507315.1 uncultured Roseivirgaceae bacterium | reverse complement strand
ACAGGCAATACCTCTTCAAAAAGTGCTATTGATCTAAAATAGTCTCCTTTTTCATAATATTCCATCGCTTTATCATATTTCAGCTTCCAGTCATCGCTTTTTTGAACCTTTCGGAACTCACTACATGACAAAGTTGAATACAATAAAACTATGAAAAATACAATTTTTAAAAGTGCAGCTTTTCGCATAAGGGTGCAAATATAGCAGATGACTGCTTAAAATGAATAAAAATTACAAAGATGATAACGGAATTTATGAAAGAATATTTGATTTATTTTCTAACCACCATTTTTTTGGTAGCTACGGCCTTATTATCAATGTATAAAGTGTAAAAATATACACCTGGGTTATATCCATCTACAGGTATTATTAAACGCGATTCGTAGGGAGATAAAGAAAATTCTCCTATTACGGACCCAAGCACATTATGAATAATAATTTTTGCTTCCTTATCCGGGTTAAGGTAGGCATATTTAAAAATTGCTTGCTCTCTAACAGGGTTAGGGAATACATCGCTTAATTTAACGGCATCTGAAGAAAACAAAACCCCTTCTTTGTCTTTATCCTTAATGGAGTAGGTGATTTCTGCTTCAATGCTTTCTGATGTATTGGCTACATTATAAATTAAAAATTTCACCGAACTGTTACCTGGTACAAGGCCTGTTTCTAAGCTAGTTGAAAAACCGCTATAAATTTCGCCAGGAAAAAGTTTAATAATTGAATGATGTTCCACAATATTTGTTTCACTACAGTCGTTATTTAAACAAAAGGTAGCAACTTGGCTTGAACGTATGTTCTCTTCAACTTTTTCGATACCAATAATCATGATATGATTTGAAGTGTTTTTTACTTTAATGACGGTAGAGGTGGATGTTCCAACAGCAGAATTAATGGCTAGCTTAGAATCTACAATTTGCAGCTCTTGACCCCACGACAATGTCGAAGACAAGATAGCAATTGATAAGTAGCTAAGTAATTTCATTTATAATGTTGCGTACAATTATGGAGCTTAGTAAATGTACAAAAAAGCGAGCAGCAATCATAGGCTAATTCCGAATAATTTCTTCCGAATTTATAGGCTTCCTTTTTTTCTTAGGTTTGAGCTGTTGGAGTTTTATTTTTTCTAAATTGATGGGAATTTCTTTAATCGTTTCTTGATATTCAATCATTACCTCTTCTGTAAGTTCGTTCTCAAGCATTTGCGATTTTGAAGGCATTTCAGACCCTCTCCATTTAAAATTGTTTAGCTTAATGTCTTCTGTTTTTAGTTCTTGTGGAGGGATAAATTTGCCTTCGGGCTTTACTAGAAAAGAGGCATCTGTTAATATTTTATCTGTAAACCTTAAAGTAATATCACTGCACCTAATGGTGTTCATACCTATGAGTTCTTTGGTTTTATCATCTCGCATAAAAAATATGCTTTCACCATTTCCATAAATATTTACCTTATCCAAGGCTTCATTCTTAAACCAAGCAACCATTTCTCGTCCTGTTATTTGATTATAATACTCTGCAGAGTCGGCCGAAGCCACAAATGCTTTTGGGTATAAAACCATTTTCTCAAGCCCATTATTCTTAATTAGAATGTCTATCGTATCTCCTGACATTTGGTTTTCACCCGACCATAACACGGGATTGCCGTACATTGTCATTATAGAGTCTGCTTGAAAGTAAGCAATGGAGTCGCTTACTCCTCGTATGTCATTTTTAAATATTTTTACATTAGAATAGGCTAGTAATCGTTTGTTGCTGCTTACATCGCCATCAATAGAAACTAGCGTGTCTGCCGTCATATAAAGCGTGTCTTTGGCATCAACCATTTTTAAAAGAGCATGGTCAAATATTTTGGTTGTATTAGTCAACTTATTCATTATAGCTTTTTGCCCAGTAATGATGATGTTCTCATCTTTTGAGAGCATATACACATTGCCGGTAACAGTGTAAACTCCTCTAATGTCGTCCAAATTCATTTTGCTTCCTTTTAGGAAGTAAGAAGTGCTTTCGGCCACTCCTTTAAAAAGATCGGAGCTTTTAAGTTTAGTTTCGTAAATGCCTTCTGTGTATGTAAAAACGTTGCCGTCAATATCTGTTATTTCTGTAGGAGCAACAAAGTAAACAATGCCAGTTCGGGTGTTATAAACGAGCGTATCCGATTTTAGCGTTTTTTCTTTGTTAGTGCCAACCACGTTGGTTTTAAAGGATGCAAAACTTGAATTTGTATTAAAATACCCTTTTTTACTAGTTAGCACATTGGTAGAATCAACCACTTTCCCGTTATTAAAGTAAGTGGCAATGTTTGAGCTTCTATCATAATCTAAAAACTCAGTAAACAATTGCATTTGGTCTAACTTAGTGAGCACTACATTTTGTCTCAGCTTTGCAATTTTTGTATTGCCATTATAATGCAATGTTTTTGCGGTAACCGTAATCGAATCTCCATCTAAAATCTGAACATGCCCGTAGGCTTCTAAATCATTTGTCTTTTTTACAAGCACCGCAGAGTCGCATAAAAAAATAGTGCCTTTATGGGTAAACATTACATTGCCTGTAACTATCATATAGTTTACACCGTTTTTTCTTAGGCCAGTCGCTTTACTTGAGCCAGGCTCAAGCTTAATTTTTCGTTGAGCATGCGATTCTATTGCACCAAAAAAAGATAAGAAAGTGATAAGAAAAATAAGAAGACGCATCTATAATTTTATAGTGGTAATAATAAAGTTTCAAAGTTACTACATAGTAAATTGAAATTAGATAACTTAATGCAACCCTATTTTGTATATTTTTGAAATATGATTACTAAGTTTCTCTCATTTGCCAATAGCAATAATATTGCCATTAATAAGGCCAAGATTTTAGTGGCTGTAAGTGGAGGAGTAGATTCGGTTGTTCTTGCCCATATATGTAGCCAACAAGCGCTAGATTTTGGAATTGCACACTGCAACTTTAATTTAAGAGGAGAAGAATCTAATGAGGATGAGGAATTTGTAAGAAAGTTGGCAAAATCTCTTAATGTGGAATTTCATGTGGTTTCATTTAACACAGCAGAAATTGCCAAATCCCAAGGCGTATCTATTCAAATGGCTGCGCGAGATTTAAGATATGCATGGTTCGAAGATATTAAGAGTAAACATGGCTATGATTTAATAGCTACTGCCCATCATAAGGGAGATGTTGTTGAAACTGTGCTTTTTAATTTAACCAAAACCTGTGGTATTGAAGGCTTACATGGCATTAAACCGCAAGTGGGTAATGTTATTAGACCATTGCTTTTTGCTAGTAGATTTGAGATTAAGCTTTTTGCAAAAGAGAATGGCATTAAATGGAGAGAGGACAGCTCTAATAATTCAGTTAAATACAGTAGAAATAAGATTAGGCATCAGGTTATCCCTATACTAGAAGAGATTAATCCTCAAGCTGAAGTTGGCATTTATAATACGAGTACTCGATTAGCAGAGTCTGAGATTTTTTTAAAGTTTGCACTTGCTAACACCGTAAAAAGAATAGTGCAATCTGATGGGGAAAATACTAGAGTTGCTATTGAGTTATTAATAAAAACGCCAGGCCACACCCATGTATTAAATGAAATTTTGAAACCATTTAATTTTAATTATGCTCAAGCTACTTTAATAGTAAAGGCTATTAATGGCATAACTGGTAAGTTGTTTTATAGCAAAACCCATGTGCTTAATATTGATCGAACTGAATTAATTATTTCGCCTATCTCAGAAAGAGGTAGCAGTTTTTCCCTGCTGAAAGAGGAGGGAAACTTTTCTTTTAATAATTTTAGAATAAGTGTATGCATTAAATCGGGTACTAGTTTTAAACTTAAAAAGGATAAGTCTGTTTTGAGCCTAAATCTTGCTCAATTAACCTTTCCATTGCAGATTAGGCCTTGGCAACAAGGCGATGTTTTTTATCCTTTAGGTATGAAGGGTAAAAAAAAGCTAAGCGACTTTATGATTGACGCTAAAATTCCTGTAAACTTGAAAGAGAAGATTCGTGTTGTTGTATCTGATGGTAAGATTGCAGGCATATTAAATTATAGGTTGGATCGTAGGTTTAAAGTTGATGAAGAAACAGAACAGATATTTGAAATTACCTTTAACTAGTTGCAATGTTTAATCCATTTAAAAAAACATATGGTACCGATGAGCAGGAAATGCTTTCATTCTTGAGAGGACTCATTCTGTTTTCAGAATTAGAGGAAGATGAATGCGCATTATTTCTTCCACATTTACATAAGAGATCGTATAAAAAGGATGAAATAATATTTTTAAGAAACGACCCTGCCCACGCCTTGTATATTTTAACAGAAGGCGAAGTCGCCCTTACAATAGACCAAGAGAAAAGCACCGAAACTATTACTCAATTAGATAAGGGGAACATTTTTGGAGAAACATGTATTCTGGCTAATAAAAAGAGGCTTGCAAATGCTTTGTGCATTAGTGAGTTAAGTACAATGTATGTGCTCCCTCAAGTGAGTATTCATGACATTTTTAAGTCGAGTATTAACATAAAAGTAAAAATGCTGGAGGCGGTTGCTAACCTTTACCATGATGTAAATGGAGACATCTTAAAAACGTATCAAAATTCGCAAGGTTTTTTTTATATGGCACATGTTTATAACACCGAAAAACAGTAATTTTTCTTTATTCATGTAGTATTTTTGCTACCGTAATTTGTTAATTTTTTTACATATAATTTATGTTGTCCATTATCGATTTAGAGATGGTTAAACAATACTAATTTAAATAATAAAACATATGAAAGTAACTGTAGTAGGAGCAGGAAATGTTGGTGCAACTTGTGCCGATGTGTTAGCATCTCGAGAAATTGCTAATGAAGTAGTTTTAGTTGATATTAAGGAAGGTGTTGCAGAAGGCAAAGCCTTAGATATTTGGCAAAAATCACCTATTAATTTATATGACAGTCGCACAATTGGATCAACAGGCGATTATAGCAAAACCGCAGGATCTGATGTAGTAGTAATTACTTCTGGCTTACCTCGTAAACCAGGTATGACTAGGGATGATCTTATTCAAACAAATGCAGGTATTGTAAAATCAGTTACTGAAAGTGTTATAAAGCATTCACCTGATGCCATTCTTATCATTGTTTCTAATCCTTTAGATGTAATGACTTACCAGGCTCATCTATCTTCTAAGTTGCCAAAAACCAAGGTTATTGGAATGGCTGGTATTTTAGATACTGCACGATACAGAGCATTTTTAGCAGAAGCATTAAATGTTTCCCCAAAAGATATTCAAGCAGTATTAATGGGTGGCCATGGCGATACAATGGTGCCATTACCACGATATACTACGGTTGGTGGTATCCCTGTTACTGAATTAATTGGCAAAGAAGAATTAGACGCAATTATAGAACGAACTAAATTTGGCGGTGGCGAATTAGTTAAACTAATGGGTACATCTGCATGGTATGCACCTGGTGCTGCTGCTGCACAAATGGTAGAAGCTATTGTTAGAGATCAACGAAGAGTGTTCCCTGTTTGTATTAAATTGGATGGAGAATATGGAATTGATGATTGTTATTTAGGCGTTCCTGTAATTCTTGGTAAAAACGGAGTTGAGAAAGTTATAGAGCTTGAACTTAATGCCGAAGAAAAAGAAATGTTAGAAGTATCTAGAGGCCACGTTAAAGAAGTAATGGCTGTTTTGGATAATTTGAACTAAGCATACATTAAATAAAAATCAAGCCCTGCATTTAACTATGCAGGGCTTTTTTTATCTTCACAAAATAAACGGACAATATTGTATTTTAACGACATCATAATTGGTTTTACAACCGCATTAATTATATTAATGTTGGCAGTGGCTATTAGACCATTGGTAACCAATAAATTGAATAGAAAGTATTTTTTGCCGGCCATTACCTTAAAAATGATTGGTGCAGTATTATTAGGGTTGCTGTACTTTTTCTATTATGGAGGAGGCGACACTTTTACCTACTTTACGAATGGAGCAATTCATATTTATAATGCGTTTTGGGATAAGCCCTCATTAGCATGGCATCTCCTCTTTGGAGAAACTGATTATGGGCATGGTGTTTATATGTATGCTTCTAAAATTTGGATGTATAACGATCCGTCTTCCTACATAATCGTAAAGATTGCTGCAGTAATTAGCTTATTTGTAGGAGGATCTTACGTGGCTACATCTTTAGTATTTGCAGCTCTTTCTTTTTCAGGAATTTGGGCTATGTATGTTTCGTTTAGTAAAATTTTTCCAAGTAAAGAATGGTATTTAGCGTTGGCCATTTTGTTTATTCCTTCAACGGTGTTTTGGGGCTCAGGTATTTTAAAAGATACAGTAACGTTTGGCTTTATTGGCTGGGCAATAGCTGCGTTTATCACCATAATTTATGGTGATAAGAGAAAAATTGGAGCCCTAATGATGTTAGCAATTTCGCTCTTTGTTATTTATCAAATAAAAATTTACATTGTAATGAGCCTACTTCCTGCCATGATTGTTTGGGCATACTTTGTAAATATTAATAAAGTAAAAAATAAGGCACTAAAGTTTATGGTGGCTCCTTTTATCATTGCTTTTACAATAATGTTATCTGGGTATGCTGTGTATTCGGTGGGTGCTAATAATAAAAAATATGCAGTAGATAAATTGGCGGAAACAGTTAGGGTTACAGCTTATGATGTAGGACGCTATACCGGAGGGAATGCTGGTAGCCGTTATGATTTAGGAGATTTAGATGATTCTTTTATTGGTATGTTAAAACTTGGACCTGCAGCCATCAATGTATCTTTATTTCGCCCATATTTATGGGAAGTGCGTAATCCATTAATGTTATTGGCTTCGCTCGAAGGGCTTATATTTATGCTTCTTACTATCCTAATTGTAATTAGAAGCAGGCAGAATTTATTGGGCGTTATTAATAATCCAGCTATTATATTTAGTTTAATGTTTTCCTTAACATTTGCTTTTGCTGTGGGTATATCTACTTATAATTTTGGCACTCTTTTTCGATATAAAGTGCCTTTAATGCCATTTTACGGATTGTTTTTGGCTATAGCATGGGTGTCAACAAATGGAGCGAGCAAAGAAGAAAAAAACATTTAGTAGGATGATTATTTTGAAAATACTTTTCAAACAATGGCTATCATTCTTAGTTTCAATTACATTGATTTAGATTTGATTTATGGTATTTCTTCATCCTGAGATTTTGTGGGGCCTTTGGGCATTAATAATACCAATTATTATTCATTTATTTGATCTTAGAAAAACCAGAAAAATATATTTTCCAGATATTAGATTTTTAAGAGAAGTTAAGCAGCATTCTAGCAAACCTTTAAAAATTAAGCAATGGTTAATTCTGCTCGCAAGGCTTGGCTTTGTTACTTTTCTTGTATTGGGTTTTGCACAACCCATTATTCCTGATAGCACTTCTAATAAAATTGGTAAGGGGGAAATGTTACTATACATTGATAATTCTCAGAGTATGAGTGCCAATGAAAACACGAAACAACCTTTATTAGAGGAAGCTAAATTGGTGGCCCAAGAAATTATTGACCAATTACCAAAAGGGCAAGAGTTAGTAATAATAACAAACGATGATTTTTATCAATTTCTTGCTCCCGATAATTTAAACAATGCTTCTGAAAAAATATCATCCATTGCTTTATCTGACAAGGCATTTTCGCTCCCCAATTTGGTGGTAGGCTTAAAGGAGTTTTCGAGAAGGAATAATAATATTACTGATGTGTTTATTATTGGAGATTTTCAGAAATCAACAACAACATTTTTAGAGAATAAGCTAGACACGACCCTGACCTACTGGGTATCTCAAATTACACCTACTAATACTGAGAATTGCGTAGTTGATAGTGTTTATCTTGTGGATACAAATATTTCGAAGGGTGGCAATAGGAGCATTGATGTAATTATTGCGAATACTGGCTCGAAAGAAAAAGAAGATATTGGAGTCAAAATTTATGTTGGAGATCGGCAGGTTTCGGCATCAAGTGTTAGTATTTATGCATTTCAAAAAGAGCGCATATCGTTTAATCTAGGAAAGCTTGAAGGCCCGCTTTCAGGCTATGTGCAATTAGAAGATTACCCAAACACATTTGATAATAAATTTTATTTTTCGCTACCTAAACTAGCTAAAGTACATGTGTTAGAAATTGTAGGAGAGGAGCCATCTGATTTTATTAAACCAGTTTTTGGTAATGAGTCTATCTTTTCATTAGCAAGCAATAACTATCAGAATGTAGAAAACAGCCATTTAAACAAAGCAGATTTTATAATAATTAATCAAGTAAAGTCTCCAACACAAGAATTGGTGTTGGAACTTAAGAGCCTAGCGAATAATGGTAAATCTATATTGATTATTCCAACTAATGAGGTTGACTTATCTGCATATAAATTATTTAGTAGCCAAATTTTTAATAGGCCGAACCCCATTAGGCAAAAGCTGAAGGAGCCTTCAGCGCAATCTCCTTTTTTTGCAGCTGTTCTTGAAAAAACGACTCGAAAATATGAAATGCCCAATGCAACAAAAATCTTAGGTTGGGGCAAAGATCGCTCAGCACTGCTTTCGTTTGAGGATGGTGAACCTTACTTATCTGAAGTAGCTAATAATATTTATTTGTTAGCAGGGCCATTGGTCAAACCTTTTTCCGATTTGCAAACACACGCTCTTTTTGTACCAATAATGTATGGCTTAGCCACACAGTCGCTTGCGCATAAAAGCAAGCTTTTTAATAGAATACAAAACGAATACTATGATTTGCCACTTGGGGAACTCCAAAAGAACGATTTGGTTAAGTTGGTAAATGAAACGAATGAAATAATGCCTAATAGGCAACGTGTGGGGAATATATATCGTCTTTCATTTCCTAAGGAAATAAGTAGAGTTGGCACCTATAAGGTGGATGTAAAAGATAGCACAAAGGCGTATTTATCAATTAATTTAGAACCCCAAGAATCTATATTGGCACCTTTATCAAAAGAGGAGGTTGTTTCGCTTTTTGGAAATGCCAACGTTAATTTTTTAGAAGCATACAACGCGAACCAACCAAATGTGGATTTATTTAATGCAGGAAAGATGCTTTGGAGGTATGCGCTAACAATCTGTTTACTATTTTTGTTGATGGAAACATTACTTATCAGATTTCTATAAATATGTCAACCCTTATTAAAGCCGTTAAAATTATAGATCAAAAATCGAAGCACCATTTAAAGGTGCGTAATGTGTTAATAGCAAAAGGGCGAATTGAATATATTGGTAATGATGCGCCCAAGGCTACAAAAGTATTAAATGGCAAGGGCTGTTATCTCTCTCAGGGGCTATGCGATTTACAAGCAACTTATGCCGATCCTGGTTTGGAGCATAAAGAAGACCTAGAAAGTGGAATGGAGGCTGCTATGGCTGGTGGGTTTACTGAAGTGGTTTTATTGCCCAATACAGAGCCTGCTATCCAAAAGAAAAATGATATTAAATATATTACTAAAGCTAATTCAAGTTCATTAGTTCAATTACATCCCATTGGAGCCATTTCTATTGATTTAAAAGGAGAGGCTTTAACCGATATGCTCGACTTGGCTAAGGCTGGAGCTATCGCTTTTTCAGATGGGTTAAAACCAATGTGGAATTCTGATTTGCTATTAAAAAGTCTTCAATACATTAAAAAAATTGAGGGCCTAATAATAGATCGACCTGAAGATAAATGGTTAGCACTTTTTGGCACTATGAACGAAGGGGAGAATAGTGCGTTATTAGGAATGAAAGGAGTTCCTGCCTTGGCAGAAGAATTGGCAGTAGCTAGAGACATTGATATTTTGGGGTATACAGAGGGGCGTCTTCACCTCTCAAACATTTCAACCGAAGGTTCTGTAAAATTAATAAAGGCAGCTAAAAAGAAAGGCTTAAATATTACGTGTGATGTAGCTGCTCACCAATTAGTATTCGATGATTCTGAGGTACTCTCTTTCGATGCTAATTTTAAGGTAAGTCCTCCTTTTAGAAGATCTACCGATTGTAAAGCTCTCATTAAAGGATTGCAAGATGGAACTATAGATACCATCGTTTCTTCGCATCAACCCCATGACCAAGAGTGTAAACAGTTGGAATTTGATTTAGCAGATTTTGGCATTATTGGTCAACAAACTGTATTGCCAATGTTGGCAACTGTGGCAGAGCAAATTGGCTGGGAACTTATTATTGATAAATTAACAAACCAA
This sequence comes from uncultured Roseivirgaceae bacterium, assembly GCA_964507315.1. Lineage (GTDB taxonomy): Bacteria > Bacteroidota > Bacteroidia > Cytophagales > Cyclobacteriaceae > JAKISE01. The sequence goes on along the minus strand of CAZDQR010000051.1, from coordinate 4,246 downwards.
GCAAGGGCTATTATTAAATTGCCAATACCTGAAATTAAAGAAGGGACAAACGCCAACCTTATGTTGTTTAACCCTGGCCAAAGCTGGGAGTATAATTTGGCCTCTAGTAAGTCTAAATCTCAGAATTCGCCCTTATTTGGGCAAACCTTAAAAGGAAAAGTGTTGGCCGTGTTTAATAACGGGCAGCAGCAGATTTTTAATGGGTAACTCCATTGCATTTTAATGTATTTATGAAACTTAAAAACAACCTTATACAAACTTCTATCCGATTTGGCTTACTCGGTGCGTTAATGAATGTAGTCGCCTTACTCGTGTTATTTTACATTGGCAAGCATCCTTTATTGCTAAACCCGGTATTAGATGCTCGGTTACCGCTCTATGGCCTCTTTATTTTCTTTGCTATAAAAAACTTACGCGATGATAATAATGGGTATCTGCATTTTTGGGAAGGCTTAGCTACAGGCTTTTTAGTCTATTTAATTATGGCACAAATGGTGGCTGCTTTTATAGCCATCTTTGGGTCTATTGAAAGTACACATTTTTTAGAAGACTATATCCGAATTGCTATTGAACAAATAAACAAAAATAGAGAAGCACTTATTGCAAGTAATATCGGTGAAAAAACATTAACCGATGCTATAGCCATATTACCAACTACCACGGCAAATAACCTTGCATTCGATTACTTTTTGAAAAGTATGCCAATTGGCTTAATTTTAACCTTATTACTTTCTATCCTTATGCGAAGGAAAGAAGAAATCTAACCAAACTAAACAAAAACGAACATGGAAGAAGAAAATTAACAAGTAACAGTAAAGCAAGTAGCTATTAAGTGGGGCCTAATACTAGGAATAGTATCAATTGTGCTTTTCTTATCAATGTATTTTGCAGGTGTAATTGGTGAATCTTGGGCAGGTTGGATTGGACCTGTATTTAGTGCTGTGATAATTTATTTAGCACATAAAGAATTTAAGGACCAAGGGAATGGTTTTATGAGTTATGGTAAAGGGCTTGGATTGGGTACTTTAGTATCAGTTGTATCTTCAGCTATTTATTCAACATTTACCTATATATATGTTAAGTTTATCAATACGGAATACTTGCAAGAAATTCAAGATACCATGATGGCTAAATTTGAAGAAGAGGGAATGAACGATGACCAAATTGAAGCAGCCATGGGTATGATGGAAAAAATGAGCACTCCAGAAATGTCACTAATATTTGGATTGCTTGGAGGAATTTTCATTGGCTTTATTGTTTCATTAATAGTTTCAGCCATCACTAAAAATAACGACCCTTCATTAGAAGTTTAAATGATAGATCTTTCGGTAGTAATACCTTTATACAACGAGGAGGAGTCCTTACCAGAACTTTGTAACTGGATAAGCCGTGTGATGGATTCGCACGGCTTTAGTTATGAAGTGCTTTTAATAAACGATGGCAGTACCGATAATTCTTGGCAGGTAATTGGCGAGCTAAGTACTGCTAATAAATTAATAAAAGGCGTTAAGTTTAACCGAAATTATGGTAAGTCTGCTGCGCTAGATACAGGCTTTAAATTAACTAAAGGCAAAGTGGTTATTACCATGGATGCCGATTTGCAAGATAGCCCAGACGAAATACCTGAGCTTTACCGAATGATTACCGAAGAAGGCTTAGATATGGTTTCTGGGTGGAAAAAAACACGTCACGACCCAATCTCCAAAACAATTCCTTCTCGTTTTTTTAACGCTACCACACGTATAATTTCGGGTATTAAATTACACGATTTTAATTGTGGATTGAAAGCGTATGATAGCAAAGTAATAAAAAACATAAAGGTGTATGGCGAAATGCATCGTTACATACCTGTTATCGCGAAATGGCATGGCTTTGGTAATATTGGCGAAAAAATTGTAGAGCACCGTAAACGAAAGTTTGGCACCACTAAATTTGGTATCGAGCGGTTTGTTTTTGGCTTTTTAGACCTTTTGTCCATCACGTTTGTCTCTAAATTTAAGAAGAGCCCAATGCACTTTTTTGGCTTACTCGGCACATTATCATTTCTTTTTGGGTTTATGTCAACGGCTTGGCTAATTTGGAAAAAAATGCAAGCAATTTATATTCTCAAAATTCCTGTGGCTAGAGAAGTTGTGGATCAACCTTTATTTTTCTTGGCTTTAGTTGCCATAATTGTAGGGGTTCAATTATTTATGGCGGGCTTTTTAGGAGAGCTATTGGTTATCAACAAGGCCGAAAAAGATGAATATTTAGTGATTGATACCATTGGGTTAGAATCTTAACCACAATCAGATTGCGATTTTATTCCATTATCATACCCGTTTATAATCGTCCTCAAGAAGTGGATGAATTACTGACTTCTTTGATGCAACAAACATATCCCAATTTTGAGGTAGTAATAGTAGAGGATGGGTCCAGTGAATCATGCAAATCAATTGTGGATGCCTATTCAAACAGTTTAACTATTCAATATCACTTTAAAGAAAATGCAGGTCAAGGCTTTGCACGTAATTATGGCTTTGAAAAAGCCACAGGCGATTATTTTATTGTATTCGATTCTGATTGCTTAATTCCTGCTGATTATTTAGAAACTGTAGATAAATCTATTGATGCCAATAAATGGGATGCTTTTGGAGGTCCAGATAAGGAGCATGAAAGCTTTACTCTGGTGCAGAAAGCCATCAGCTACTCTATGACTTCTCCATTTACAACAGGAGGTATTAGAGGCAATAAAAAGCATACAGGAATTTTTCACCCCCGTAGCTTTAATATGGGCATTTCCAAAGAGGTGTATGCTTCAACTCAAGGTTATAAGATAACCCGCATGGGAGAGGACATTGAGTTTAGCATTCGAATAATAGAAAATGGATTTAAAGTAGGGTTGATTCCTGAAGCCTTTGTATACCATAAGCGCAGAACAAGTTTGTGGCAGTTTTATAAGCAATTACATTTCTTTGGCAGGGCGCGCGTAAATATTAGCCGGTTTTACCCCAAGGAGTTAAAACTTGTGCATACATTCCCTGCTTTATTTTTAGTGGGGTTTATTTTCTTCCCTTTCTTGTATTTCATTTCTCCATTTTTATTTAAGATTGGTGCAGCCATTCTGGCAATATTTTATGGAGCTATCTTTATTCATAGTTCTGTTATAATGAAAAACCCAGTTATTGGATTCTTATCAATAATTACGTCTACAATTCAGTTAATAGCCTATGGGGTGGGGTTTATTAGTGAGAGGTTGAAAAAAGGGTAAAGCGTAGCTTATCTTCATAAAACTATTGTGTGATTTAGCGTTTAATTGTAACTTCAATATAGTTATGGAAAAAGGGCCTAAAATATTTTCAAATAAAATGGCTGAGATTTATTTTGATGAATCCAATAAGGTGGCCATGGTTAATTATAGAGGTCTTGTAAACTATGATAGCTTTGACGAGGTGATTTGCGAAGTTAACCGCATTTCGATAGAATTTGGAATAACAGGCCTTGTAGTGGATATGAGAAAATTATGTGGTTCTTTTCACCGTATAATTGAATACGCTAGAGATACAGGATATCCTCTTTTAATTAAAAATGGATTAAAAGCGCAAGCACAAATTATATGTGATGATTTGATTTTAACAAACCTAAGTAATAAAGCACAAGTAATTATTAGAGAGCTGGGAGTGGAATATGAGATTTTTCTTGATCGAACTGAAGGGGAAGAATGGCTTAGTTCGGTTTTAAATATAAAGTGATTGCCTAAACAAGTTCTATGTGGAGGGTTTTAAGCAATAAAATACAGGCTCATCTTTAGGAAGGGCATAACGTTTTACGTCTTCAGCAGGAAGCTTCTCAAAATATCGGTTTTCATCAACCGTAAACCCAACCGAACGCAAGCGGTCTGCATAGTCTTTGCCGTACATGCGCACATGGTCGGTTTGTCCAAAGGCCTTCTCACGCTCTTTAGGTAAAGTGATGCTTTTATCTTCGTACGTAACATCAAGTAGCGGATAAAATAGAGGTACTTGCAAAATGGCGAAGCCACCTGGCCTTAGTACTCTATAAATTTCAGACATGGCCTTAAAATCATCTTCTACGTGCTCCATAACGTGGTTGCAAAATACTACGTCATATGATCCTTCCTCAAAAGGAATGTCGTGCACATCTAATTTTACCTTGGCAAGAGGGGATTCAATATCAGCCGTAATGTATTTTTCTTTATGTAGTTTTTCAAACCGATCGATAAAGCAAATTTCAGGAGCAATATGTA
>CAZDQR010000050.1:0-14538 GCA_964507315.1 uncultured Roseivirgaceae bacterium | reverse complement strand
TATCGTTTGTAATGATAGTTAGTATGCTAGGGTATTGGAAAAAAAGCATTCAGAATCCGCTTAGTAAAGTTGTAAAAAACTTACACAGCATTGCCAATGGCGATTTATTTATAGAAAATGATAAACGTTTGGAAGCAAGGCAAGATGAAATAGGCGAATTATTTCAAGCACAAAATTTTATGGTAAATTATTTAAAACAAACTATTGGTCAGGTAAAGCAAATTTCACTGTCTTTTCAAAATGCTAGTTTAGAAATGTCTCGCTCATCTCATCAAATGTCTCAAGGGGCTATTGAACAGGCAAGTTCGGTAGAAGCAATATCTACTTCAATGGAAAAAATAACTACCAACATTCAACAAAATACCGATAATGCTAAAGCAACTGAAAAAACAGCAACTAACTCTGCCGAAAAAATTCAATTAAGTAATAAATCGGTAAATAAAACTGTTACTTCAATGGAAACCATTGCAGATAAGATTTCTATTATTGGGGAAATTGCCCAGCAAACCAACCTATTGGCATTAAATGCAGCGGTTGAAGCAGCACGTGCTGGCGAGCACGGCAAAGGCTTTGCGGTAGTAGCAGGCGAGATTAGGAAACTAGCAGAACGTAGCCAAGAAGCTGCTACTGAAATTGACAATGTTTCAAAATCCAGTGTAGAAATAGCACAAAAATCAGGTAAGATGTTAGAAAATGTTGTACCTGAAATTCAAAAAAATGCGAACCTCATTAGGGAAATTGCAGCAGCAAGCATAGAGCAAAACAGCAACTCGGAACAAATTAATTCTGCCATACAACAACTTAATATGATTGTGCAACAAAATGCTTCCATAGCCGAAAAAATGGCATCAAACTCAGAACAATTAAATGCGCAAGCAGATATGCTTAAAGAAACCATTTCACATTTTAAGGTAGAAAATTTGAAAACTATCTTAAAGTAAAATACACGAAAAAAGCACTAAAATAGCAACACATTAAATATGAAGAACGTGCACAAAATAAATTATCGGGAACATATATTGACCTAGGCTTTGCTTATAAAACATTAAGTTATGGTTATGAAAAATTATAGAATAACATTTTGCACCCAATCATGGATTTTAATAAGTCTAGATGACTAATAACCGTTTTATTAGCAACCTTCTTAAGGTTACTAATTGATTATACTATAGCTCTACTTTCAACAAAATATTGTTTCATTTTTAGAGCAAATTCCCATTATGGGAATTTTATTAACCCTACATGTGCCATAATTACCTTAAAAAGGAGATTTACAAATTGGCACGCTTCTAGTTAAATGCACAAAATATAATTTGGTGCTAACATGTTTTTTTATTAATTTAACATGTAGACAATTGTCTACATTGATAACCAGGATTTGACTATAGCCTATTTTTTTAAGCTAAGCACCAAGTAACATTAAACGTTTATTTTTTTCATTTAGCATTTTTTTCCATGTTTAACAACTTAAAAATCAATCAGAAATTTACTGTAATGTTTGCAGTAATGATAATCTTATTTAGTATTGGTGGATCCACCCTCTTCAAAAGCTCTAAAGTAATTAAAAATAATTGGAGCAGCTACTTATCGGAGGTAGCCCAAAGGCAAACTTTACTATTGGATATAAAGGCCAGTTTTGGCTATGGGGGTATTATTCATAATTTTAAAAACTATGTTCTTCGCAGAGATAAAAAATATGCCAAACGATTTATCAAGCACTATTCAGCTATAAACAAAGCCCTTGACAAATACTCAACTTTAAAAAATTTAACAAAAGAAGAAAGCGAAGCTTTAACGGTAATTAGATCAACCTTAGACAAATATAAGAGCGGGCTGAGAACATCTATTTTTGCTTATGAAAGCGGTATCGATATAGCTACCATTGATAAACAAATTATAATTAACGACACTCCAGCATTAGAAGCATTTGATGCACTAAATGCTATTTATGATGACCTAACAGTTAAGAGTACGGGCCTTATGACAAGTACTCTTAATAGTGTTTTTATACGGTTAGCAGCAACTATGGCTACATTAATCACAATTATTTCATTATTTGTATTAATAATTAGCAGAGGAATTGTTGGCTCCATGAAAGAATTAATAAAAGACTTACAAGCAGTTGCTGATGGAAACCTTACAGTAAACCTAGAGGATATTTACACAAAAGATGAGATTGGTTTAGCACAAAAAACCATGCAAAGTATGGTTAAGAAGTTAAATGAAATAATAGGGTTTACATTGAATGTTTCAAATCAAATAGTAGAGTCTAGTGCTGAAATGAAAACATCTTCTCAAAATATTTCTTTAGGAGCAACAAATCAAGCAGCTTCTGCTGAGGAAGTAGCTGCCTCTATGGAAGAAATGTCTGCAAATATTCAGCATAATAATGAAAATGCAAAACAAACAGAATCAATTGCTCTTAAAGCTTCGGAAGAGATACAAGACGGAAATAGTTCTGTAGAACAAACGGTAGTATCGATGAGAATCATTACGGATAAAATTTCTGTTATTGAAGAAATTGCAAGACAAACCAACTTATTGGCATTAAATGCAGCGGTAGAGGCCGCTCGTGCAGGCGAGCATGGTAAAGGATTTGCAGTAGTAGCTGCTGAAGTAAGAAAACTAGCAGAAAGAAGCCAAGAAGCGGCTACAGAAATAAATGAACTGACAAGTTCGAGCCTTAAAATTTCGGAAACTGCTGGCGATAAACTTGCAACCATTGTACCTAATATTGAAAAAACCGCAAAACTTGTTCAAGAAATATCTACCGCAAGCAGAGAGCAAAACTCAGGTGCTGAGCAAGTAAACGATGCACTGCAAGAACTCAATAATATTGTGCAGCAAAATGCTGCTGCATCAGAACAAATAGCACTACAAGCAGACGATTTATTTGGAAAAGGAGAGCAGTTAAAAGAGGTTATTAGCTTTTTTAAAATGAATGAGCATGGAGCTAATTTTTCTCATGAAACATTGTCATCTCCAGTTTTAAATGCAAAGCCTGAAGAAGTATCTGCACATAATGGTTCTTTAAACAAAAAAGATAAAGGTGTTGAAATTGAAATGCTAGCAACAGAGCCCTTAGATAAGGCGTATGAGAAATTTTAAATCAAAGTTATCTTCATAAGTATTTCTCCTTAATTACACTACTAAGGCATTATCAATGAAAGAGGAAAAATAATATTCTAATCTTTCTAATCAAGTTTACATGAAAAAAATAATAAACTACATCAAAATAATAATATTAGCAAATATGCTGGTATTACTTGCAACTGTGCTTGTTAAAGCCCAAGATACACCTAAAAAGAAATTCGAATTTAGTGGCGATTTTCGCTATAGGTTTGAGCAAGATTGGAACTCAAGGTTGGACGATGGCACCTTTAGAACAGATCGTTTTAGAATGCGCTATAGGCTTCGGTTGGGGTTTAAGTATCAATTAAATGAGTTTTTTTACTTTGGAGGAAGAGTAAGAACAGGAATTGCAAGCAACATGCAATCTCCTCATATTAATGTTGGTTATAATGGTTTTACTTCTGCCCCTTTTAATATTAGTAAAGCTTATTTAGGAGGTAAATATAAAGACTTATGGTGGTGGGTTGGCAAAAATAGTTATCCTTTCTGGAAACAGAATGAGTTATTTTGGGATGATGATGTAACCCCTGAAGGAATTACAATGGGCGGCAAATTTACAAGCGGTGTTCTGCTCATTAATCCTACAATTGGGTATTATATTACCAACCACAACCAACAAGTAAATTATGTGGATGGCACAATGGCCATAGTTCAATTAGCTGCAGTGCTTAAAGTAAGCAACAGAATTACACTAGATATGGCCATGACCTATAATCAAATGGATAATATTTTTGATAAACCTGAACATTTGGGTGGTACTCAACGAATTGATTATAAATTTATTATATCAGGGGCACGTGCTAGAATCAACACTAAATTACCGTTCGAATTAGGAGTTGATTATGTGGTTAATATAGAAGATTATAATAACAACCCAGCCATTAACAACCATTACAAAGATCAAAAAACAAGTTTTGTAGGGCACCTACAGATCGGTAAATCTAAAAAAAAAGGAGATTGGCTGCTAGGTTATTATTATGCCTTTAAGCAAAAATACTCTGTGGTAGATTATTATACAGAAGACGATTGGGTACGATGGGGAAATATTAATAGAAACCGAAATACGAACTATACTGGACATGAAGTGCGACTTGGCTATGCATTTGCCCCTAAGTTTAATATGGTTTTAAGAGCCTATACTGTAGAAGCCATAGCTAAACGCTTAGAAAATAATGCCATAGCAACTGAGACAGGAAATAGAATAAGACTAGATTTGAATATAAAATTTTAGCAGTATGAGTTTTTCATTATTAGAAATAGGCCAAAAAAGTTTAGAAGAGTTTTCTGAAGAAATTAGATACTCAAATATTGTTTCTTTGGTTGTCTCTTTTGCTGCATTTACTATTTTCCTTGCATTGCTACAGGGGTATGGCTGGATAACCCCAGTATACATAGCATTGGGCATGGTTGCATTCATCAACTTTACATTATTACTAAACTATGTAGGGTTTACACTAGCCAGCAGGTTTTTTTTATCAATATTACCCCCAATTGCAATATTGGCAGGAGACGTGCTAACTCTTATCAACATTCCTAATGGCACCCATGCGTACTCATTTGATGTAAGAGTTCTTATATTATCTTTGGTAGTTTTACCTATGCTCTTATTTACGATGAGAGAACGGGTTTATCTAGCTATTTCCTTAGTTTCCAATGCTATAATCTTATTTTTCTTTGATTATATTCATACATTATTTGGTGTGCATTTATCAAACGCATTTGGAGCCCAATATTATATTTCTACTATTTTTTATGTAATAGCCTTTTCTTTTATTACAACTACGCTACTAATTTTAAAAGTACGGTGGTGTAAGCTTAACAAAGTCAACAAAAAAATACTTCTAAAGTTAGAAGAAAAAGTAGCAGAGAGAACTATTGAGCTTGAAAAACATGCAGAAGAGCTCGTTATGCATAATAATGAACTGGAGCAATTTTCATTCAATGTTTCGCATAATTTAAGAGCTCCTGTAGCTAGGCTGTTGGGTTTAACAACCCTTTTTAAAACCCCAACGAATGATAACACCGAAGAAAGCACTATTATATCTCACATACAAACAGAAACTAAATTATTAGATACTGTTATTAAGGATTTAAATAATATACTTCAAATAAGAAAGAATCTCTACAAGATAAAAGAATATACAAATATTTCAGAAGAAATAGAAACAGCTCAAAAATTATTATCACATGGAGGCCAAGAAATGTGTTGCTTAAAAAATATGGAGCTAAACATTGAAGAAAGCAATGTGTTTGGAGTAAGAGAATATATTCAAAGCATTACATACAACATAATGGGTAATGCTTTTAAATATAAAAGAGAAGGCGTTGATTTAAAATTGAAAATTTCTACAGAATTGAAAGACCAAAACGTAATACTAAAATTTGCAGATAATGGGAGAGGTATTGATTTAGATAAATTTGGAGATAAAATTTTTAAAATGTACTCGCGCTTTGATTTAGAAACACAAGGCAAAGGAATTGGCCTCTATTTAGTTAAACAGCAAGTAGAATCAATGAACGGCACAATTAGCATTGAGAGTAAACTTGGCAAAGGAACGGCATTTTCAATAGCTCTCCCTCTTCCTAATTCTGCCCAAATTCAACATCAAGTTTATTTTGAAAACGATATAGTATCTTTCGTTTACAACAGCATGCTAAAATCTTCTTTGATAATTTGGAAAAGGGAACCTTCCTCTTCTGAATACCGTGATAGTTTTAACAGAAATATAAAAAATTTATCAAAATATGCTACTAATTTTTGGATACAGGACACCTCAAACTTTGGAATCCTTTCTAAGGATGATCAAGAATGGTTTAACTCTAATATTATTCCATTATTATTAAACTCAGGTCTTAAGGGAATTATTATTATACATAAAGAAGGAAAAGGGTTCAAAAGTCCACATTGGAAAGCATTCGCAAATACTTGCTCAACAAAAGAGATTGAACTTGCATTTAAGTTTACTTTAGAAGAAGCTAACGCATTTATATCATCTTTTTCGAAATTAAATCAAACGACAGAGACATAAAAAATAAAATCCACTTCTCAAAAGCATCATATCCCCGTTTTCATAACTTATTAAATAAAGCTCTGATTCTTTTTATAAGGTAACTTATAAAAAGATTAAAGATTAGCCCTTAAAATTTATACAATATTAATATTTTAGTCAAATGAAGTTTATTTCAATTGTAAACCAAAAAGGAGGAACGGGTAAAACCACCACTGTATCCAGCCTTGGTGCAGTGCTAGCTAAAGCGGGCAAAAAAATATTATTAGTAGATTTAGACCCTCAAGGCAATTTAACTTACTCTTTAGGTGTAAATGAGATTGAGCATACCATTGGAGATGTGTTAATGGGCGATGCTACTGCCAAGCAGAGTATTATTCATTTACAAGATGAAGGGCTTGACCTAATACCATCCTCCATTGATTTAGCAAATATTGAAATATCATTGGCTCAAATAGAGGAACGGGAACTACAGCTCAAAAAAACTTTGAAAGGCATAGGTAAATACGACTTTGTACTTATTGATTGTCCACCTTCTTTCTCGTTACTTGCGGTCAATTCTTTAAGCCTTTCAAATGAAGTTATTATTCCTATGCAAATGACAGCTTTGAGTTTACAAGGATTAGATTTAATTAATGCTACAATTGAACAAATTAAAGATGGCTTAAATCCTACGCTTAAAGTTTTAGGCATTTTACCAGTTATGATTGATAAAAGACGTAAATTGAGCAGTGAGGTTAAGAATTATATTCAAGAAAATTTTGACATACCTTTATTTGAATCGAGCATAAGAAACAACGTAAAAGCAGCGGAAGCTCCTTCGTTTGGCAAAAGTGTAATTAACTATGCGCCCAGTTCAAATAGCGCAAAAGATTACCAAGAATTTGGAAAAGAATTTCTATTAGTAAGTAAGTAAAAATGGCATTAGGAAATAACCTCAAACGAATAAAAAAAGATTCGCTCATACCTTCAAAAAAGGAAAGTGCACCAAAATCCAAGGCCAAAATTACCGTTGCAAAAAAGCCGAAGGCAAAGAAAAAAACGAGTCCAAAGCCTAAAGTAGTTGCTAAGCCTAAAAAACAAGTAGAAGTAAAAAAAACAATTGCTCCCAAAAAGCAAGTAGTTGAAATAGTTAGCAACCCTAGCGAAACTGCTCACTTAAACGAGCGAGTTTTATTAGGAGGCAAAGAAGGGGCAGTAATTACTGCAACGCTTATACCCTCTAGAAGAAAAACGGTTCGTAAAACAAAACTTGTCTTCGAAGGCTCTCTTAGCCTGCAAGAAGCCGAAGTAATAAAAGATTGTTTGCTTACCACTTTTACCGATTTCGATATTATTGATATTCAATTAATAAATATTACACACTTAGATATAATACCAATTCAATTAATTAAGGTATTTGTAAATTCTTATAGTGATAAAAAAGTTAAAATTGATTCTGATGTACCTTTCGATATAAAAATAATAATCGAAAGAGCTGGATTTGGATCATTCATGTTTAAAGAAGAAGCTGCTTAAATATGTCAAATACATTATTAATCGTTGATGATTCTGAAAGCATAAGAGAGCTCATTAGTAGCAACCTTATAGATGCAGGGTACACGGTAATTAAAGCTGTAAATGGGCAAGATGGGTTAGACAAACTATCAGCCGAGGTCAAGCTAGTTGTTACCGATTTAAATATACCTATTATGGATGGCATTACTATGGTGAAAAATATTCGAAAGAACACAAGCTATAAAAACCTTCCTATTATTATGCTTACCACCGAATCGCAATTTGAAAAGAAAAACGCAGCCCGTGAGGCTGGTGCTACCGCTTGGATGGTAAAACCATTTGAAGAAGATAAATTATTAAGGGTTGTAAAAAAATTCGTGCGCTAATGGATAATATGAAAGCCGTTTACCTAGAAGAAGCCAGTGAGCTACTCGATAAACTCGAGGGAGCACTACTTCAACTAGATGAAACACCTGAAGAAAAAAGCATTATTGAAGAAGTTTTTAGAATAATGCATACGCTAAAGGGTAATAGTAGCATGTTCGGGTTTATTAAAATTGCTGAGTTTATTCATAACTTAGAAACCGTTTACGATTTAATACGAACAGGAAAACAGCAGGTATCTAAGGATTTAATTGATGTTACATTAGCATCAATGGATCATATAAAGCAAATTGTGGATGACCACGAATTGCAAGATGACGCCAATAAAGACCGGCACGAAAACTTAACTACGCAAATAATGGCGTACACAGGAGAAACCGAAAAGCCTGTTGAAGAAGCCAAACCTACAGAAACCACTAGCAATAAGGGGCCTGATAAAAAAAGAACTTATTACATTCATTTTAAACCAGGGAAATCCATCGTAAATGATGGCAATAACCCGTTGTATTTAATAGATGAATTATTCTCATTAGGCGATTGTATTAGCTTGCCTTATACAGACTCTGTAAAAGATATAAAGAACATAAACCCTACTGAAGTTACCACAGGTTGGAGTATCTTCTTAGCGTCAGAAAAAGCAGAAAACGAAATTAAAGAAGTGTTTGTTTTTGTAGAAGCAAACTCAATTATTACAGTGGAGGTAATTGCCGAAACTAATTTATTAATTGAAAATAAAACAAAAGACCTCTTAGCAAATACTCAATTAGAAAATAAGCCATTTGAGTTAAGCACATTAAATCTAACTACAGACAAAAGCCCAAGTAAAACCGAAGTAGAAGAAAAGCCAAAGAAAAAATCATTGGCTAATAAAGTTAAAGAGGCAGCAAAACAAAAAGATCAAGAGCCACAAGTAAAGGAAAAAGCAACATCATCCATAAGAGTATCATCGGAGAAACTCGATGAGCTTATGAATCTTGTAAGTGAGTTGATTACGACCCAAGCTGCATTAAGTTTACACACAGATAAAAAAGTGGATGCTGAGCTCGAAACAATTGCAGAAAATGTGGAAAAGCTTTCGCGCCAATTGCGAGATATCGCATTCGGGATGACCTTAGTACCCATTAGCAATATGTTTGGTAGGTTCCAACGTATGATTAGAGACATCTCTTCTGAACTAGGTAAAGACATTGCATTTATTACCGAAGGAGGCGATACCGAGCTGGATAAATCCATCATCGAAAGCCTCACAGATCCTTTAATGCACATTTTAAGAAACAGCTTAGACCACGGAATAGAAAGTAACGAACAAAGAGAAAAACTAGGAAAATCTGCCAAAGGCTCCATCGTACTTAGAGCATATTACTCGGGTACTAATGTAAATGTGGAGGTAAAAGACGATGGCAAAGGAATTAATACAGAGATAATAAGAACAAAAGCCATCGAAAAGGGCGTGATTGAAGAATCTGCTGTTCTTTCTGAAAAGGAGATATTTAATTTAATATTTCATGCTGGTTTTTCAACTGCAGCGGTTGTTACCGATGTTTCGGGCAGAGGCGTTGGAATGGATGTTGTTCGAAGAAGTATAAATGCACTACGTGGTGAAATTGATATCGAATCTACTGTAGATGTAGGCACCACCCTCACAATTTCATTGCCTTTAACACTATCTATTATAGATGGTTTATTGGTGCACTTAGGCGATGGCTCATTTGTAATACCACTTGCATCCATTGATAAATGCTATACGTATAGAAATGCCCTAGATGTAAATAAGTTTACGGGTATTCTTGAGCTTGATAATAACCAAATCCCTTTCATTGATTTGCGAGAAACATTTGAGATTGAAGATGAACGAGGAGCTGACCTTACAAAACAAATTGTAGTTGTTAATAACGGCAAAAGCCAAGTAGCACTAATTTGCGATCATATTGTGGGCGAATACCAAGCCGTAATTAAACCGTTGGGTGTTTATTTTAAAGAACAAGATTACATTTCGGGCTCTACCATTTTAGGTGACGGCACCATTGCATTGGTTTTTGACACCAATCGCTTAATACGAAAATATGTTGATACACGAGAAGACGTAACTTTATCATGAGTGAAATATCAATAAGCAGCGATTACCTATCCTTCGAAATTGACGAGGAATTATTTGGGGTAAACTTGAGTAATCTAAATCAGATAATTGAAAGCCCAGAGCTCACTAAAGTGCCTAAATCGTCTGATTTGTTAGAAGGAATTATTTACCATAATAATGAGTTACTGCCCATCGTTAATTTTCAACGTTGGCTAAACTTAAGCGAAGATGCCAAAGGCGAAAGAGCCAATATTTTAGTACTAGAACTGAAAACAGACGAGGGCTCTATTGAAGTAGGATTAATGGTAGATAAAGTGCTTGAAGTTGTGCATTTTAACAAAGAAAGCATCGAGAAAGTCCCACATGTTGGTGATCACGACACCAATTATATTAGAGGGATTGCTCGCTACCTCGAACGCTTCATAATGCTAATAGATGTTGATAAACTCTTTACAGAAAATGAGCTATCAAGCATTAAAGAATCTAGAGATTCCAAAGTTGATAAAACATTAGATGAGCTTACAGAAATTGAAAGCCTTACCAATATTTACCTTACGTTTTCATTAGGTAAAGAAAAGTTAGCGGTAGATGCTAACAAAGTAGTTGAAATACTTGATGTGCCTCTTATAACGCCCATCCCAGGTTCAAACATATTGCTTGCGGGCGTAATTAACATAAGAGGCAGTATTTTACCCGTAGTTGATACACGGCTAAAATTCAATATAGATATAGACGAGAATAATAATAAAATTACTACTGTAATGGTAGTAGATGTAAATGTAAACGGTGAAGAAATGTCGGTTGGAGCCATTGTAGATTCTGTTACAGATATTATTGAAATAGCTGAAAACGACATCAACACTGCCGCCAGTTTAGACCTTCCTTTTAACCCTGCTTACCTTAAAGGAGTAACAAAGGTTAAAGATAATTTTATACAACTTATGAATTCAGATAAAGTATTTGAATTAAAATCAATTGAAAGTAATAATTAAAAATAGATATAATGATCAACCCTTTTAAAAATCTAAAACTTAAAGCCAAACTAATTATAGGCTTTGCAATTTTAGTGTTCACTTTTATTGCAAGTTCTGCTCTTGTATATAATGCAGTTAATAACTCACAAAATATTATCTCCAATTTATATGCAGGTAAAGGCGAAGATGTAGTTGTACTTGATGAATTTAATGAGCTAGTTTCCAAATCGAAAGAATATACTTTTAACTGGGTATATGTGGGCACTAAAGAAGACACCAAAGTAAAACTCATTGAAATCCACGATTCTCAATATGCAGATGTAAAAGCTAGATTAGAATCGATGATAGTAGATTGGTCGCCCGAAACTAAAGATACGCTAACAACCATAATAACAAATTTTGATGTTGTTATGGAAGCACAAACATCTGTTATGCAATCTTTATCTTCTTTCGAAAGTTATAACGATCCACTTACACTGTTCGAAACAGAAGATTTAATGGAATCTACCATTGCTCCTTCTACCGAGCACTTAAAAAAATCTTTAGACCGTTTAGTAGCTATAAAATCAACAGAAGGTGCTACCATTAAAGTGGTAGATATTATTAACCAATCTAAAACAACCATTATTATTTCTGCTATTGTGGTATTTATCCTAGCGGTAATTATAGCTCTTTATATTGCTTCAAGCATAACCAAAAGAATTGGAGATGCTATTGAAACGATTAAAGCAATGGCCAATGGGGATTTAACACAAACAATTGTTGTTTCTAATAATGATGAAATTGGAGAAATGATTAATCAATTTTTGATTATGACTGACCGATTGAAAGACGCCATTGGTGTTATTTTTGCAACGTCAGACTCTATTGGCACTTCCAGTGCAAAAATTAAAGACAGCTCTAAGCAAACCTCTTTAGGCGCTACCGAGCAAGCAGCTTCAGCAGAAGAAGTAGCGGCATCAATGGAGGAAATGTCTGCCAACATTCAACAAAATACTGAGAATGCACAGCAAACAGAAAAAATAGCTATTCAAGCTTCTGAAGATATTCAAGAAGGGAATTCTGCTGTTGCTCAAACAGTTGATTCTATGAAAACGATTGCAAGTAAAATATCTATTATTGAAGAGATTGCAAGGCAAACTAATTTACTTGCTCTAAATGCCGCAGTTGAAGCAGCAAGAGCTGGTGAACACGGAAAAGGATTTGCAGTAGTAGCTGCAGAAGTTAGAAAACTTGCCGAGCGAAGTCAGGAAGCTGCAAATGAGATTAATGACCTTACCAGCTCTAGCTTAAAAATCTCTGAAAAAGCGGGTAATTTATTAGAAGCCATTGTTCCTAATATTGATAAAACAGCCCGACTTGTACAAGAAATTACTGCGGCTAGTAAGGAACAAAATTCAGGTGCTGAGCAAGTTAATAATGCTTTGCAAGAACTTAATAACGTTGTACAACGTAATGCTTCAGCTTCTGAAGAAATTGCACACAATGCCGATGATTTAAGTAATAAAGGAAACCAATTAAAAGAAGCTATTTCGTTCTTTAAAATAGATGATGCTGCAATAAGAAAAGGCATTTTAGCTTCAAATACTGCAAGTCAAGCTTCCGTTACGAGCTCAACATCGAGTGCTGCCGCTCCAACAACGCAAGAATCACCTGAGTCAAATATAGCTCAAGGAAATGCTGGAGTGGAGATTAAGCTAGATGGCAATGATGGGATGGATGACAAATACGAGAAATTTTAAAGAAGCATTTAGTATAAATGATCAATTCCAATGAGGTTTTTTCTTCCAAATTAACACTCCCTCAGTTTAAAAAACTAGGGGAGTTTATACATAGTAATTATGGCATTCAAATGCCCGATTCTAAAAAAGTACTATTAGAAGGACGACTTCAAAAGAGGATCAAAATAAACAACTTTACTAATTTTACAGAGTATATAGAATTTCTATTTAGTGATACTGGAAAGGCTAGAGAGCTGCAATATTTTATTGATGCAGTTTCTACAAACAAAACTGATTTCTATCGAGAGCCTCATCACTTCGACTTTTTAAGAGAAGAATTTTTACCTGATTTTAGTGAAAAGAATAAGCATTTAAAAATTTGGAGTGCTGCAGCTTCTAGTGGAGAAGAACCTTATACCATTGCCATTGAGCTGCGAGAGTTTATCGAAAAAAACTTAGGTTTTACTTACGATATGCTTGGCACTGATATATCAACAGAGATATTGCAGAAGGCTTCTAAAGGCGTTTATGAAGAAAAACGAATAGATGTTATTCCATTACATTTAAAACGCAAATATTTTTTACGAAGTAAAAACAAAGAAAAAAAAACAGTTAAAGTCGCACCAGTTTTACAAAAGGACCTCCGGTATAGGACTATTAATTTAACGGTGCCTTTGGTAGGTATACCAAATGATTTTGACTTAGTGTTTTGTAGA
The DNA here is from genome assembly GCA_964507315.1 of uncultured Roseivirgaceae bacterium. Taxonomy (GTDB): domain Bacteria; phylum Bacteroidota; class Bacteroidia; order Cytophagales; family Cyclobacteriaceae; genus JAKISE01. Next base: position 1,029 of record CAZDQR010000050.1, on the reverse strand, counting down.
AATGTGCTAATTTATTTTAATAGAGAGGTACAAGAGAAAGTGATAAATGCAATCTGTAGTAAACTTAAACCAGGCGGGTATTTATTTCTTGGTCACTCCGAATCTACAACAGGTATCCGAGCTCCTGTAACTCAAGTTGCTCCAACTATTTATAGACATACGCCATAAGTTGCTTTAATTATGAAAAAACTTACCGACAATCAATTAATAAAAGAGCTCAACGACAGGTTTGAGGAAAACAGAGTGGCCGTTCTAGAACAAAAAAGGCTATTGGGTGAATTAGAGGAAGTCAATAAAAAATTGATAGATTCTGAATCAGTTAAATCTCAGTTTTTATCTAATATCAGAAATGAAATAAATAACCCCCTCTCCTCTATTCTTGGATTGGCAGATAAGCTTAGTCAAAAACCAGGAGATTTAGAACAAGTAAAGTACACCTCTAGTTTAATCCATCAAGAAGCATTTAGTTTAGATTTTCAATTAAGGAATATTTTTACGGCAGCAGAGCTTGAAGCTGGTGAACTCCAACCAAACTTTGGTAAAGTTGATCTTGAATCGCTATCACAAGGCATCTTAGATAAATTTGTACACCTTATCGAACGCAAAGAATTAATTGTAGAATTAAGATGCTCAAAAAAATTAGAATTTATTACCGATGCAGGATTAGTAAGTTCAATTATTAGAAATCTGGTTTCTAATGGCATCGAATATAATAAAGACAAAGGGAAATTAATATTAGAAATATCAGTAGATAATGGTCAAAAATTAAACATTAACGTGATTGATACCGGTGTTGGCATGCACGAAAAAGACTATGAAGTAATATTTGATAGGTTTGTACAACTAGAAACTGGCGTAACAAAAAGCCACTTAGGCCATGGATTGGGCCTAACGGTAACCAAAGCTCAAGTAGATTTAATGCAAGGCTCTTTACACGTAGAGTGTGTAATTGGCGAGGGTTGTAGTATGGGCGTATCCTTACCACTTGCTGAAGAAGATGATATGCACACTTTTTCGGACAGTGGAAAT
>CAZDQR010000049.1:0-14545 GCA_964507315.1 uncultured Roseivirgaceae bacterium | reverse complement strand
AATTAATGAATAACATAAATTACATATTAGCCTTTATAATTCTATCTTTTAGTATAGGTTGTGTTTCTACAGTTAAGTCTAACAAATCAAGCTCTTCATCTCTTTATTCAGAAGATTTAACCGCATACTTACCACCCATAACTATTGATTCTTCTGCTATAGAAGTTGTAGAAACTCCAATTATCATTGACAGCACGCTTAATATAACAGCTCGTCTCGATTCCACTTTACAATTAGTAAACGAGTATAATGCGTATAAAACAAGATACATAGAAGGCTTATCTATTCAATTATATTCTGGCAACGATAGGTCTAAAGCTAAAGAAGTGCAGCTAAGAGTTTATCGCTATTTCCCTGAAAGCAAACCAAAAATCATATTCGATCAACCCAATTACAAGGTGAGAATGGAGCAGTTTTATACACAATTGGAAGCTTACCCCGTATATAAATCAGTTCAAGCTAAGTTTGGCCGCGCTATTCTTGTGCCTATACGAATACCTGTATCAAGAAAATAAGCTTTATTTTAGTACTACAAATTTGAAATATGGCAGATTATAAAAAATTATTGAGTTTTTTAAAGGTTGATTCTATTTTTGATGACCTTACTGCCATTGTTGAAGCTAAGATTGAGTTATTAAAAATAGAACTCAAAGAAGAGGCTGCCAAAACAGCCTCTAAACTAATAAGTGCTATTTTTTTAGGGCTTATGGTGTTTCTAATTGTTATATTTTTAAGTATCACAATTGCTACTTTGCTTAATTATTTTTTAGAAAGCAATTTCTGGGGCTACGCTATCGTAACACTATTTTACTTATTACTACTAGTAGCGTTTAAAGTATTTAAAGTTGGGAAGAAACTAGAAGTGACCATCGAGGAAAGCCTTAATAATTTACATCAAAAGGATTCGGAAGATGAGCCAGAATAAGCTAGAGCAACAAAAAGCTGAGCGAAGAAAAGAGCTCCTTGCTATTCTTGAAACAAAAAAAGGATTGCTCCAGAAGCACTTCAATGAAAGTGCCAATAAATCAATTGATGCAGGCAAGGGCTTGTTGGCAATAGGCGCAGGTGTCTTACTCTTATACACCATATTTGATCGGTATTTGGAATCAAAGTTTAGAACCAAACATATAGAAAAGGGGACCTCTTCTACAAAATCCTCCTCTAATAAAATACTATACCCTATTTTTTCAATGATGCTTCAACAAGGATCTAGTATATTGTTTAATGAAGGCCAAAAAAAGTTTGTAGATTATTTAAATAATAAAAAGTCAAAAAATGAGCGTAAATCAGCAAATTTTTCGATCAAAAAATAAATCGTTTGCCGTTTTGGTTGATCCGGATAAAACCAACCCAGGCCAATTTGCTCCTTTACTAAGCACCATAAACGAGATAGCCGAAATAAGTGCGATTTTTGTTGGCGGCAGCTTAGTGCCAGATGGCACTACCGAAGTTCTTATTCAATCAATACGAGGCAATACAACTAAACCTGTTATTCTATTTCCTGGCAATGTAAATCAAATTTGTGCAGCGGATGCCATTCTTTTTCTAAGTCTTATTTCGGGTAGAAACCCCGAATACTTAATTGGGCAGCATATTACAGGTGCTCCACTTATTAAAAAATTAGGAATGGAGGCCATTTCTACTGGGTACATATTGGTAGGCGATCCATCCAGCACTACCTATGTTAGTAATACATCACCCATACCTAGTAACGAAATTGACTTGGCTACCACAACTGCCATTGCTGGCGAAATGCTTGGGCATTCGTTAATTTATATGGATGCTGGTAGTGGCACCCAACACCCTATTTCGTCCGAAATGATCGAGAAAGTGTATAAATCCATTAACATTCCACTAATTATTGGAGGGGGAATTCGCTCTTATGAAGACGCAAAAAAGGCCCTCATAGCTGGGGCCCATTGTATTGTTATTGGCAATGCTGCTGAAAAAGACACTTCTATTTTATTTGAAATAGCCAGTGCCGTTCATGACAGCAATAAGTTATTAGAGGTTCATTAACGACTCTCTTCTTCTCATTTTTCCTGCAGGAATACCAAACATCATTTTAAATCTTCGACAGAAATAAGCGGTGTCTTTATAGCCTACTTGTTTTCCAATTTCTCTAATACTGTTTTTGGAAGTCCTTAATAAATTAACGGCCTCTTCCATTCGCTGATATTCTATATAATCTTGAGGGTTAATACCGGTTAGCATTTTAAAATACTGACCTACGTAATCCTCCGATACATTCGCTACTTCAGCTAACACTTTATTAGATAAATCGCCATTGATATTTTCTTTGATAAAATTGAAAATATCTATAAGTCGAGGATCCTTAAAAGAGGTGCTGTTCGTGGCCAATTGCTCAACAAATAGTCTATTTTTAATCACATATCTAATAATTTCAACAACGAGCTGCTCAGTTTTTAACTTAACAATTCTGCTGCTTCCTGGCTCTTCAGATACTGACTCAAGGTATAATTGCTTAATCGTAAAGTTAATCTCATCACTCTTAATTACGAATGGCTCAATATCTAATGAGGCAAAAAAGTTTACCGAGTTAAATACTTTAGCTTCAAACGTTACAATCGTCATTGAATCTGTAACGGTTGGATCTATGGAAGCACCCTGTGTATGCGATTGAAGATAAATTTCTTTCTTTGTAACAAACTCTTCAGCTGTTAGCTCTGCCTTAGCATTACTCCCATACGTAAGTTTGATTCGCTTACCACCAGGAATAAATACAACTTCACCTTCTTCCGCTTCAACCAAGCCAGTTGAATCTTCAAAACTAACTTTTCCTGATTTTATAAAAATGGCAGTATTCTCAACATCGTAAAAATTTGAGATCGTTACTGGTTGTTTTACATTTATGCTTTTAGCCTTAATATACCTTACCCCTAACGACTCAATTATCTTATTATAATCTTCCATTTAATTATTGTTTAACCATTAAGAAACAATTGTGCAAAAAATTCTTGGACAAATCTAAAGTGTTATCCTTAGAAAATAAAATTTTAAGAGATGTTTTTTTGTACTATTATAAGAAATAGCATTTTTCTACTTTAACAGCTCTCTTGCAATAACAATATTTTGTATCTCAGAAGTGCCTTCGTAAATCTGGGTTATTTTGGCATCTCTCATAAACCTTTCTACATGGTACTCTTTTACAAAACCATACCCACCATGAATTTGCACGGCTTCAATAGAAGCATCCATTGCAGTTTTAGAAGCAAAGAGTTTAGCCATTGCACTTGCTTTGGTAAAATCTTTATGTTGATCTTTTAAATAAGCTGCTTGTAAACAAAGTAATCTAGCGGCATCAATATTTGTAGCCATTTCAGAAAGTTTAAACTGAATAGCTTGATGTTTGGATATTTCAACTCCGAAGGCTCTGCGTTCTTTTGAATATTTCAAGGAAAGCTCTAAAGAGCCCGAGGCAATTCCAAGTGCTTGAGAGGCAATTCCTATTCTTCCCCCACTCAATACTTTCATTGCAAATTTAAACCCGAAACCATCTTCTCCAATCCTATTCTCTTTAGGTACTTTAACATCCGTAAACATTAAAGAGTGGGTATCAGACCCTCTAATTCCTAATTTATTTTCCTTTTTACCTACAACAAAACCATCCGCTCCCTTTTCAACAATTAAAGCATTTATACCTCTGTGTCCTTTTTCTGGATGCGTTTGTGCAATTACAATATAGTAACTGGCAGTTCCGCCATTAGTAATCCAGTTTTTTGTGCCATTAAGTAAATAGTAATCACCTTTATCTTCAGCAGTGGTTTTTTGCGAGGTAGCATCAGAACCTGCTTCTGGTTCGCTTAAACAAAAGGCTCCAATTTTTTTGCCAGAGGCCAATTGGGTTAAGTATTTTTGTTTTTGATCTTCCGTTCCAAACTTTTCGAGGCCCCAGCATACCAAAGAGTTGTTTACTGACATAACCACCGAAGTAGAAGCATCTACCTTAGAAATCTCTTCCATGGCCAACACATAAGATATTGTATCCATGCCCCCTCCTCCATACTTGGGGTCAACCATCATTCCTAAAAACCCTAGTTCGCCTAATTTTTTAACTTGTTCTGTAGGAAACTGAGCCTTCTCATCTCTATCTATAACACCTGGTAAAAGTTCGTTCTGAGCAAAATCTCTTGCTGCATCTCTAACCGCTAATTGCTCTTCGGTAAAATCAAAATTCATAATTCTTTATTTAATTATCAAAAATAGAGGCTTTGCCTAGTCCCTTCCTCCAAGAAAAATCATTACATAATATAATAGCGTTGTTAAAGCACCTAAAGCTGCTACCAAATAAGTCATTGCCGCCCATTTTAAGGCATCTTTCGACATCGCATATTCTTGCGAAGTAACTACATTATTGGCTTCTATCCATTGAAGCGCCCGCTTACTCGCATCGAATTCTACTGGTAAAGTTACAAAAGCGAATAAGGTAAAAACAAAATTTACTCCAATAACTACTAGTAAAACGAGCTGCATAGGAAATACACTTGTTAAAAACATTCCTCCAAAGAGCATTGCAAAAAATATGATGTTCATTATTTTGCCGCTTGCATTTTGCAAAGGCACCAAGGTTGTTCTTAATGTTAACATGCTATATGCCGTAGCATGCTGCACAGCATGTCCACATTCATGGGCTGCAATTGCTGCAGAGGCAGCCGACCTACCCATAAACACAGCCTCACTCAAGTTTACTGTTTTTGTTGAAGGATTGTAATGGTCTGTTAGGCTACCACCAATATGCACTACACTCACATCATAAATTCCATTATCTCTAAGCATTTTTTCTGCCACTTCCTTCCCCGACATACCTGAAGCTAAAGGAATTTTTGAGTACTTTTTAAATTTTCTTTTTAATGTATTACTTACTGCAAAACTAGCAATCGCAAATACTATAAATATGATCCATATCATCACTTAATAATTTAGATTAAACATTAATTTTTTTCTTCTTTAATCGTAAGCTGATAATAAAACTAAGGCCTCCAAAAAACAATATTGAAATGGTTTGCGAGGAGTGAATTAGAGTTGCAAAAAAGTATCCGTCCTTTTCAACAACGCCATATAAGCCAAGTACCGAACCAACTAATATATGGTAGGTACCAAACCCTCCTTGCACCGGAGCCGACATTCCCAAACCTCCCATTATTAAAATGGAGAGGCCTGCTAATAAGCCCAAATGTGAAGTAGAAGGTATAGCAAAAACAACTACATAAGCCATTGCAAAGTAAAATACCCAAATGGATACCGTTGATACCCAAAACCCGATTTTGTTCTCAAGTTTTAAAACACTTGTAAACCCGTTCATTAATTCTATTGCGAACGAACGCAGTTTAAAATATAGAGGCAACCTTTTAATCCTTGCTCGGAACCACCATAAAACCAATAGCGCGAGCACAAGTACCACACCAAATGCAATTAATAAGTTTAATGTGGTTGCACTAATATGAATGGCTTCGGATTTATCATTAAAGAAGTCTATCATAAACCCACTTAATCTATCAAACTGTAAAGATAAACCTAGAAGTATGATAATTATTAACCCTAGTAAGTCTACAATACGCTCTGCAACCACCGTTCCTAGCGAAACTGACATGTTAACATTATCATTTTTTTTCATGATTCCGCACCTCGTAATTTCTCCTGCTCGTGGAGCTAAAAGGTTCACAAAGTAGCCAATCATCACGGCTAAAAAAGTTCGAAATGTTGACAGCCCCTTATAGCCCAATGGAGTTAGTAATAAGTTCCAGCGGTAAGCCCTAATTACGTGACTTATCAATGATAAAAACACTGATAAAAGAACCCAAGAATAATTTACTTGGCCGAACCTGTGCAGTAAATCGTTAAGGTCCCAATCTTTAAATACATACCATAAAAGACTGCCTGCAATTAGCAGCCCAACGGAATATTTTAAAAAAGTGATTAATTTACTTTTCAAACCTATGAAACAAGTTTGTTATTATCGTCAGGAAAAACGATGATTGGTGTATGGGATTTACCATCTTCCTTTTTAATGATACCATAAGAAATAAGTATAACAACATCTCCTATTTGAGCTAATCGCGCAGCGGGCCCATTTAAACAGACCTCACCTGTTCCTCGCTCTCCAGTAATTACATAGGTTTCTAATCGCTCCCCATTATTAATGTTAACGATTTGCACTTTTTCGTTTTCAACAATTTCAGCCGCATCCATCAAATCTTCATCCACAGTTATACTGCCTACATAATGTAGCTCCGCTTGGGTAATTTTTACCCGATGGATTTTAGATTTCATTACCTGTATTTGCATCCCTTAAATCTCTATTATTATATTATCAATTAACCTAACTCCTGCTACAACTGCAGCAGCGCACAAAGCTAGCCGATCTCCTTCATTTACTACAGATTTATGCTGAAGAGTTTTAGCATCAACAATCTCAAAATATTCCAATTCAATGCCAGCAGTGTTTTTAAATAGCAACATTGCATCCTCTAAAATAATATTTTGACTTACTCCTTGCACCAACTGCTTGCTAGCCGACTGAAGTGTAGAATAAATAACTCCTGCAGTCTTAAGTTCTTCCTCGCCCAACCGCTTATTCCGAGACGACATAGCTAAACCGCTCGCTTCTCTAACTGTTGGGGCCAAATGGAGTGTAAATGGTAAATCAAAATCTGTAACCAACGCTGATATAATAGCAAACTGTTGCAAATCTTTTTGCCCAAAAAATGCACCATCTGGGTTCACTAACCCAAACAGCTTCATAACAATAATACCAACTCCGTTAAAGTGGCCTGGCCTATGCTTTCCCTCTAATATTTGCTCTAAATAACCAAAATTCAAGTTGATTTTAGGCTGGTATTCATAAATTTCCGCAGCGTTCGGAATAAATATATAATCGCACCCTACTTCTTCTAATTTTTGAATATCAGCTTGTTCTGTTTTAGGATACTTCTCTAGGTCCTCTTTTTTATTAAACTGAATTGGATTTACAAAAATTGTAGCAATAGACACATCATAACGTTCCATTGATAGCTGCACCAATTCTAAATGGCCTTGATGCAAGGCCCCCATTGTGGGTACTAATCCAATGCTTGCATTGGATTTCTTTAATTTATAAATTGCATTTTTCAGGTCAGATTTTAACCTAATTACTTGAGACATTCTGCTTGTTTTACAATATTGCGAGGCAAAACTACATTTTTCACCTGAATTATTGCAAGCCCCTATTGATAACACTTTAAAAAAGGGCTATCTTTGTGCACCCATTTTATGGTCATATTAATAAATCAACATTTATGTCGAAACTTCGAATACTCTATGTGGCAAGTGAAATAGATCCTTTTTTACAAACCTCAGAGGTGGCAGAATTTGTAAGAAAGCTTCCACAAGCAATGCAAGAAAAAGGGATGGAAATCCGAATATTAGTTCCAAGATTTGGATTAATTAATGAAAGAAAAAACAGATTGCATGAAGTAGTTAGACTCTCAGGAATTAATATTTCTGTAGGCGAAGAAGAAAAACCTTTAGTTATTAAAGTAGCCTCTATTCCTGCAGCAAAACTTCAAGTATATTTTATTGATAACGAAGACTATTTTAAAAGAAAGTTCGTTTTTAGTGATAAGGAAGATAAGTTTTATGAAGATAATGACGAACGTATTGTTTTCTTCTGCAAAGGAGCTTTAGAAACAGTAAAGAAGTTGGGCTGGGCACCAGACATTGTTCATTGTAATGATTGGATGACAAGCTTAATTCCTTTATACATTAAAACTACTTATAAGAACGATCCAATATTCCAAAATTCAAAAACAGTTTTTACTGTTTATGATAATAAGTTTAACCATAAATTTGATGGTGATTTATTTAATAAAGTAAAAATGATTGATGTGGAAGATGAGAATCTTAAAAATCTAAAATCAGCAGACTATTCTGGTTTTATGAAACTTGGAATGGAATATTCTGACGCAGTCATTAAATCAAATAATAATCTTAATGAAGAGCTAACTAAGCTTTTTGATGACTGTGAAGAAAAAAAGAAAGTTAATACAATTGAGAAAGACGAAAATTTCACCGAATCATACTTCGAGTTATATAATGAACTTATTGGTTAAGAAACTTAAGGCATGGGCAGTAGTTCTGCTTATGTCTTTATTTTTTGTTTCGTGTGAAGATCCGGGCAAAATAGGATTGAACATTGATCCCGAACATAGTGTAATAGCAACAAGTTATAAAGAGTTTGTTTTGCCTAGTTCACAGGTTCAATTTAATCCACGATCAACGACAAACTCTTCTTCGTTTCAGTCTGGCATTTACACCGACTCCGACTTCGGAACTGTTATGTCCAATTCATATCTATGGTTAGGAGTACAGCCTTCTACACCGGCATTAGATCCTGAAAGTGCTACTTATGTAAGTACAACATTAAGTATTCAATTTTCTTCATTTTATGGATCCAAAGCAGAGGAATTAGAAATTGAGTCTTATGAAGTATATCAACTATCTGAAAATCTAGACGAGGCAATAGACTATACTCGACTAGATAATATTAACTATAGTAATAAACTTGGAGACATAGATATATTAATACAAAAAGACACTAAAATAAGGAACGATTCTCTATTTACATTTGCAATTGAAGACTCTTTTGGGGAGGTTCTATTTAATAAGTTAAAAGACAACGATGCTATTTACGATAACGACCCTGCCTTTAACGAGTTCATAAAGGGTATTGCCATTATTGGCAAGGCAAGTAATAATAAAATTGTTCAATTTAACCCTGTTTCCTTTAACATTAAAATTAATTATACAGAGGAAAATTCTGCAGGCGAAATAGTAGAAAGAAGCTACCTGTTTGATATAGGAGAAAAACGGTTTTATCACTTAAGTTCTGATTTAAGTGGAACTTCATTGGCAGGTATTTTACCAAACAATGCTAATTTTCAGCCTACTGGAGATTTCCGGTTTATGCAAACTGGTACTATGATTGCATTAAAACTTGACCTAAACCCTGTTTACGACTATTTTAATAATGAATTAAATTCTGGCACCGTCACAAAAATCATTATTCAAAAGGCTGCCCTTTCTTTAGGTAAGGTTTCTATTAATACACCTGGTGCTAGTTATCCATTCAGTTTATTAAGCTATTTTACAAATAGCGAAAATTTATGGCCAGCCCCTGCCGTTTCTAGTGGGAGTATTGAAAGTGAATTTGTGTTATTGCAAACTGAAACGATATTGGGCAACACCGCTGTTTTTCCTGGTTTTTATCGGGCGCCCCAAGATATAGTTTTGGGCAGCACTGATCCTTTGAGGTATAATGCAACAATGTCTAACTTTTTTCAAAACATTATTTCTGATGGCTATAACACTAGCGAAACACCTTTAGAACAAGGAGGAGAAATGCTAATTTTTGCCACCACAAGTGCTTCTGACCCACAGTCGTCACCAAGCCATACGCAAACCAATTTCTTAAAAGTGCATAAAGATAGTATTAGAGTAACCGTTTTTTACGCCACAACCAACCTTTAACCAACCAAACCTATGTGCGGAATCGTAGCCTATATTGGCAAACAGCAAGCTGCCCCAATTATTATTAAAGGCCTTAAAAGGCTCGAGTATCGAGGGTATGATAGTGCTGGAATAAGTATTTTAAACGGTGGTTTAAACGTTTATAAAAAAATGGGGAAGGTCTCGGAGCTTGAGGCTCTTGTTAAGGATCTATCTTTACAAAGCTGTATTGGTATTGGCCATACACGTTGGGCCACGCATGGTGAGCCTAATGATGAAAATGCACACCCTCATAAGTCAAACTCTGGCAACATCTCTATTATCCATAATGGAATTATAGAGAACTACGACACAATAAAACAAGAACTAATTAAAAAAGGCTACACTTTTGAGAGTGAAACTGATACTGAAGTACTTGTTAATTTTATTGAGAGCATTCAGTTAGAAAGAGACTGCTCATTAGCCAGAGCAGTAAGAATTGCACTTAACTCAGTGGTTGGAGCTTATGCAATTGTTGTTATGTCTAAAGACAATGATAGCCAGTTAATTGCTGCGCGAAAAGGAAGCCCTTTAGTGGTGGGTGTTGGTAAAGGAGAGTTTTTCTTTGCATCGGATGCTACTCCTATAATTGAGTACACCAATGAAGTTGTTTACCTCAACGATTATGAGGTTGCCATTGTAGAAAATGGGAAGCTTACAATAACTGATCTTAAAGACGTTGAAAAAACGCCTTATATTCAAACTATTGAGTTAGAGCTTGAAGCAATTGAAAAAGGCGGCTATGATCATTTTATGCTCAAAGAGATTTATGAGCAACCAAAATCAATTAAAGATTGCATGCGCGGCAGATTAAATGCTGCTGAAAACAGATTAGTGATTGGTGGCATTAGAGAGTATGCTAACAAACTAACCAATTCTGACAGAATTATTATTAACGCTTGTGGAACTTCTTGGCACGCAGGTTTAGTCTCAGAATATTTTATTGAAGAGTTTTGTAGAATACCTGTTGAAGTTGAGTATGCGTCTGAATTTAGATACAGAAACCCAATAATTAATGAAGGAGATACGGTATTTGCCATTTCTCAATCAGGCGAAACTGCCGATACTTTAGCCGCTATTGATTTAGCAAAATCCAAAGGTGCGATTATCTTTGGGCTTTGCAACGTAGTTGGTTCTTCTATATCCAGAGCGTCTCACGAAGGAGCTTATACCCATGCTGGGCCAGAGATTGGCGTAGCTAGCACAAAAGCATTTACGGCACAACTTACCGTAATGTTTATGATTGCTTTAAAAATGGCGCTTAAAAAAGGAACTATTGCAGATAGCGTTTTCAGAAACATGTTGTTTGAACTAGAAAACATTCCTAAAAAAGTAGAAAAAGCCCTGCTTCTAAATGATCAGATAGAAAAAATTGCTGCGAAGTTTAAAGATGCCACCAACTTTTTATACCTGGGTAGAGGTTATAATTTCCCAGTTGCGCTAGAAGGAGCACTTAAACTAAAAGAGATTTCTTACATACACGCAGAGGGATACCCTGCTGCTGAAATGAAGCATGGGCCAATTGCGTTAATTGATAAAGACATGCCAGTTGTTTTTATAGCTACTAAGGACAGTGGGTATGAAAAAATCGTAAGCAACATTCAAGAAGTTAAAGCGCGTAAAGGCCAAGTAATTGCAGTTGTTACAGAAGGCGATACACAAATTAAAAAAATTGCAGATTACACCATTGAAGTACCAGATACCTTGGAACCTTTAATGCCATTAATTTCTGTAATTCCACTTCAGTTATTAGCTTATCACATCGCTATAATGAGAGGTTGTAATGTAGATCAGCCAAGAAACTTAGCAAAATCAGTAACCGTAGAATAATATCGATAGTAGTTATGAGATTCGGGAAGAGACCGAGCAATTTTATTCCAGCCATTTCGTTACTCAAGTTAATGCGATTTTTTATACTGTCTATATTTTTGCTTCCTAGCATTTCTTTTGCCCAAGTTGAAGAGGGTGGAGAAGATGATATGTTTACCATCTCTACTCCAATAACCATCGATTTAGGCAAAGAGGAGGAGGTGTATGAGAAGAAAAAAAAGAAGAAAAAAAAGAATGTTTATTACGGCATCAAAACCAGAAAGAGCTTTGCAAGAAAAGGCGTTGGCAGCAAAACTACACTTGAGCTTTTTAACACATTAAAAAACCCACTTACTCCCGATCCTTACGTAAGAGATATTTATTATTACGATAATGAACGGAAGCAAATTCGTAAAACCAGAAAATACGATGCTAGAAAAGGGCCACTATTACATGGGCCATACTCAAAAAAAATAGGAGACATTACACTCGAAGAAGGCATTTTTTACAAAGGCACTAAGCACGGCAGGTGGATTAGGAAAGACAAAAAGGACATTTTAATAGATAAAGAAAAATATTATAAAGGATGGCCTAAGGAATCGAGAGTTAGATATTACGATCAAGAAAGAACAAAAATAAAAGAAATAATTCCTATAGAATATGGTAAAAAGGAAGGTAACTACTTCTACTTTTCATCTACAGGTGTAATTGCAATTACAGGCGAATTTAAATACGGATATAAAGTAGGCAAGTGGTCTTCTTTTTATACGAATAGGCGTGGCAGAAAAATTCGGGAGATACAATATAGAAAAGATCCCTTTAACGATAAATTTAAGCCGTACATTTTAAGAGAGTGGAATAGCAAAGGCAAGCAGATATATGATTTTGCTAAGGATAAAAATCGACCTCAATAAAAAGCATCTTTAAAGTGTTCGAGTTGGTTCTCCCCTTTTATTAATAAGACCGAAACAATATCAAAACGAATCGATCCCTCCCAACTTGTAGTATACATATATGTTTCAGCGGCTTCGATTATTTTGGAAGCTTTTGCTGAGTTAACAAATGTTTCTGGATTACCAAATTTAGTGCTAGAGCGCGTTTTTACTTCTACAAACACAAGAACGTCTCCTTTTTTACAAATAAGGTCAACCTCCAGCCTACCTGTTCTATAATTTTGCTCGAGAACATCATATCCTAGTTTTTGTAGGTACAGAGCAGCTAAATTTTCCCCTTTATCTCCTATTTCTTGTTGAATTGCCATGTAGAAATCAATTACTACTCAAATTAATGGTTAGTTACTTCATTATCAACTCGCAAAACTCTTTTTTTGCAGTATGCAATCAATAAATCCAACAAAAACGAATTCTTGGGCTGCTCTAACTTCCCATTATAAAGAAGTTGAATCATTAGAACTAAAAGAATTATTTAACGAAAACCCTGAAAGGTTTAATCAATTTAATATTTCGTTTGAGAACCTTCTGGTAGATTTTTCTAAGAATAGAATCACAAAGAAAACAATTGATTTATTGCTTGAATTAGCGAATGAGTGTAAGTTACCCAATGCTATTTCAGCCATGTTTGATGGAACCGAAATAAACCACACAGAAAAAAGGGCTGTATTGCATACGGCTTTAAGAAACAGAAGCAACGATCCCGTATTAGTAGATGGCAAAAATGTAATGCCTCAAATTAATGAGGTGTTACAAAAAATGAAATCATTTTCAGATAAAGTGCATAATGGAGACTGGAAAGGGTTTACAGGCAAAAAGATAGAATCTATTGTAAACATTGGTATTGGAGGTTCTGACTTGGGCCCTGTAATGGTAACTGAAGCATTAAAAGCCTATAAAGTTGAGGAAATAGAAGCTTATTTTGTATCCAATGTAGATGGAACACATATAGTAGAAACACTTAAGAAAGTTGATCCTGAAACAACGCTGTTTCTAATTGCCTCTAAAACATTTAGTACTCAAGAAACTATGACCAATGCGCATAGTGCACGTACTTGGTTGTTGGATTATTATAAAGATAAAAAAGCAGTAGCCAGCCATTTTGTTGCGCTTTCAACAAACGCCAAAGCCGTTGAAGAGTTTGGAATTGATTCCAATAACATGTTTGAATTTTGGGATTGGGTTGGTGGCCGATATTCATTATGGTCGGCTATCGGGTTATCTATTTCGCTAACTATAGGGTTTAATAATTTTGAAAATCTTTTAAACGGAGCCCATGCTATGGATACTCATTTTAAAGAAACAGCATTAGATAAAAACATACCGGTTATACTCGCCCTCATAGGCATTTGGTATAACAACTTCTACGGATTTGAATCAGAGGCAATTTTGCCTTACGACCAATATATGCATCGTTTTGCAGCCTACTTTCAGCAAGGAAATATGGAAAGTAATGGCAAATACGTTGATAATAGTGGCAACAAAGTAAATTATCAAACAGGGCCCATTATTTGGGGTGAACCGGGCACCAATGGGCAACATGCTTTTTACCAATTAATACACCAAGGCACTAAAATAATTCCGTGCGATTTTATTGCGGCTGCAAAAAGCCAGAACCCTATTGGAGATCATCATGATAAACTTATGGCTAACTTTTTTGCTCAAACAGAGGCCTTAATGAATGGTAAAAACAAAGATGAGGTATTAGAAGAATTAAAGGTAAGTGGGATGCCCGAACAGGAAATCGAAGCCCTATATCCTTATAAAGTATTTGAAGGCAACCGCCCAACCAATTCAATTATTGTAAAAGAAATAACGCCCCATACATTAGGCTCCTTAATAGCCATGTACGAGCATAAGATATTTGCACAAGGTGTGATTTGGAATATTAATAGTTTCGATCAATGGGGCGTTGAGCTCGGCAAAAAATTAGCGGTTGAGATTTTACCTAAGTTAGAGGGGAATGAACAAATCACATCCCACGATAGCTCCACCAATGCACTAATCAATCAATACAAAGCACTTAGAAATGAATAAACCAGAATTATACCCTCTAAAATTTAACCCAATTTTAAAAGATAAAATTTGGGGCGGCACTAAGTTAAAATCGGTTTTAAATAAACCTACCAATAGCCCTGATTGTGGCGAATCTTGGGAAATTTCTGGGGTGCCAGGCGATATTTCTGTGGTTTCTGAGGGCCCTCAACAAAGCAAATCATTAGTTGAGTTAATAGAGCAACACC
>CAZDQR010000048.1:0-14695 GCA_964507315.1 uncultured Roseivirgaceae bacterium | reverse complement strand
ATTGCTTCTGAACCCAATAAAGGAGTGCAAGTTGTTATAAGTGTACCTATTTCAATGGATGATATAACTTCTGATTAGCTTATTACTCACCAATTTCGCCAAGTTCAACACCTTCGGCATAGGCCATTTTAATATTATTGTCGTGTAAGCTCTTTTTTATTGCTTTATTAAAAGCAAAAGTGCCTTCCCAAAAATTATCTGGTAAGGTGTAAGGGCGTACAG
The DNA here is from genome assembly GCA_964507315.1 of uncultured Roseivirgaceae bacterium. Lineage (GTDB taxonomy): Bacteria > Bacteroidota > Bacteroidia > Cytophagales > Cyclobacteriaceae > JAKISE01. Next base: position 14,473 of record CAZDQR010000048.1, on the reverse strand, counting down.
CAATTTCTATATAATGGCTATCAAATGCATGAATACCAATTTCTGGTTCGGGAGAATCTAATAAAATGGGTAAGCTCTTAATGGTAGTTTTAATAAGCTGTTCTACTTTAGGGTAGCTTTCTTGGTACGGGATTATTACTTTAAGGTCTAGTCTAATAGTATCTTTATGCGAAAAATTAGTAACTACATTATCTGTAACTTTAGAATTAGGGACTATTAATAAATTATGGCCTGGAGTTATTATTATGGTATTAAATATGCCAATTTCTTTCACTTTACCGAATTTTTCATCTACGCTTACCCAATCACCAACCTTATATGGTCTAAAGGAAAGTATTAAAACTCCAGAGGCAAAATTACCTAAGCTTCCTTGTAAGGCCATTCCAATAGCAAAACCAGTTGCTGCAAAAATGGCAATAAGGCCTGTAATATCTGCACCTACTACGTTGGCCACAATCATAAATAGAAACACCTTTAGTGCTACATTTATAAGCGATGTAATAAAGGGTCTTAAGGTATCTGTAATTCCAACTTTTTCGAGGGCTTTATCAATTAATTTATGCAGCCGCTTAAGAACCTTAAAGCCTAACCAAAGAATTAAAAAGGCAAAAAGAAGCCTTGGTAAAATATACACGGCCTGATCAATGGCGACATCAAAATACTGATGGATTTTGCTAGTTGAAAACTCGTCCCAATTCATTGCATTCTATTTTAATTAGTAGGAATTTATTTGTTAGCTAGCTCTTTTTTTAACCATTCTTTACCCTCGCTTCTTTCTCTAAACGATTTAAAGTTTACGCCAAGTGAAATCATTATTTTTTCTACCTTTTCAGAAAGGTTTATCATAATCAGATCGTCAGAAATAATTTGAGCTTGCACTCGGAATCCATTTTCAATAAGAAGTGGAAAACCTGTGTCTTCCATATACTCTAAAAATCGTTGGTAGGATCCTCTTAATTGGGTTACATCAGATAAACCTCCAGAAATACCTTGTTCTATGGCAGTGGTATTAACAACAGAAATTATGTCTTTAAATAACGTGTAATCTACTAAGCCATGATAAATGGCAATTATCATTTTATTAGCAGGGAAATAATAAATATCTGCCATTTTATTCGACAGTATTAAATCTTTAGACTCCATGTAGTAATGGTTGTTAATATCAATTTAGTAATTTTAGATTTAATAAATAGCATATTTAACCAACTCTTTTCTATACTGAGAAAAGATACTTGATTTGGATACAAGCCCAATATACTTCTTGCTTTCATCGGTTACCGGAAGGTTACACGCTTTGGTTGTTTCAAATTTATAAATTACCTTCTGCATTTCATCAGTTATTATTACAACCTCTGGTGGCTGGGTCATTATATCTTTGGCAGTTAATATATCGTACTGCGATTGATCAAACATAATACTGCGTATTTCATTCAATAATATTATTCCACATAGGTTTTTGTCTTCATCAACCACAGGAAAAATATTCCGTTTTGATTTAATGATGGCATTTACAATTTCTCTAAGTGAGTTTTCAGGTGATACGGTAATTAAGTCTTTTTCAACTAACCTTCTTAAATTGAGTGCTTTTAGTACATTGCCATCACTTGGGCTGTTATCTGCTTCTTCTTGATCCCCAAAATTAAGCTCAGAAAGTTTTTTATTAAACGAAAGAACCAAATCTGACGATGTGATAATGCCAATTACAGTATTTGCAGAAGCATCAGAAACCACTAATGCCTCATCCATATAGCTTTCGTTCATAACCATATTGGCTTGATGCAGCGTATCATTTAAAAACACAACCGGAATGTTTGTGTACATAAGGTCTTTGGCCGTTTTAAGATCCGAATCTGGGTTATGTAAAATATGTGTTACATCTTCAATATTAAAGCCCCCTAACAAGTTACCTTGGTGATTTACAACAGGAAAAATTCGTTGGCGTGATCGATCGATTATTTCAAGGATATCATGCACCGTAGCATCTTCTTTTATAAATGAAAATTTTCTGCTTCTCTTATAACAATCATTCACCCGAGTTGTGGTCGTAATTTGCTGCGTGTGTTTGCCGTAATGAGCACTGGAATAACTCATATTGGGTACCTGGCTTTGATAAATGCTCCATTTACGGGCTATAAAAAAGGATATAGCACATACCCACATAGTAGGCAGTAATAATTGATAATTACCCGTAAGCTCACTTACCATTATAATGGTTGAAAGAGGCGTATTGGCTGCTGCTGCAAAAAAACCTGCCATGCCTACTATGGTAAATGTTACAGGGTTTTGCACAATGCTTGGCATAAACTTTTGAAACATAAACCCTATGGCTGTACTTATGGTGCCACCAATTACCATAGAAGGACCAAAGACCCCCGCACTACCTCCCGATCCAATCGAAAAGGCAGTGGTTAGGATTTTAAAGAAACCAATGGTTAGCAATAAAGTAATCCCGATGTTTTGAACTCCATTATTAAAGATCTCTTGTAGTATTCCATAGCCGCCACCCATAATATCTACCACATAGGTTTTATCATTTAATAAAAGAATGAGAGTTAGAGCTAAACTGCCTGTTAAAAAACCACCAATGGCTGGTTTAAACATCTTATTAATTTTTAGCTTATTGAAAAGTGAATTTATGCCATAAAACACTCTAATGTATAAATGTGAAAGAAGTGCTAGGATAACACCCAGTGCTAAGTAGGGCAGAAGCTCCCAAGGGGAGGAGAAACCAACTTTGCTAGATTCGATAAACATATTATGCCACCCAAATACACTTGAATAAACAGAGTAAGCAATAATGGAAGATACTGTGGAAGGCAACAATACTTCGGATTCAATTTCTGGATCGGAGTAAAGTACTTCAGCAGCAAAAATGGCTCCTGCAAGCGGAGCATGAAATATGCTTCCGATTCCTGCTCCCATGCCAGATACCATAAGCCACCTACGTGTTTTTGTATTTAAGCCTAGTTTACGTCCTAGGAAACTACCAAAACCAGCTCCAATTTGGGCAATTGGGCCTTCTCTACCACCACTACCACCTGTACCAATTGTAATTACGGAGGCCACTAATTTTACAAAGGGCACCTTTGTATTAATTACACCTCTTTTCTTATGGTATGCTTTAATTACTTCATCGGTACCATGGCCTTCGGCTTCAGGAGCAAAAGTATAAACTACCCAGCCTGCAATAAGGCCTCCTAGTGTAGGAACAAGTATTATTAAATAGGGTGTAAAATCGCCAATTCCTAAATCGAATAATTCGGTTTCGCCCCCTGGTGATAAAGGGGTAAGCCCCATAAGTCTGCCAAAAGATAATTGGTGAACGTAAGATAGGAGGGTTTGAAATATGATTGCACCTATTCCACTTACAATGCCTACAATGCTGCCATATACAAGCCATTTGCCGGCAAGCATAAAGTCGAATTGTTCCCGTAAGTATTTAAGACTAAATATCTTTGCTAATTTCACTTATTTATCATCAACCAACATGAGAGAATACCTTTGATGCCAAATGTAAAAAAAGAAAATAAGTTTAATGATTAGAAAAACGTATTTATCTGATATAACCCATACTATTTTCCTATTTCTGTTAAAATCCAAGAATGAGCTTCTTTTTCAGAATCAAAACAACTGCAACGGACGTTGTTTTGCTTTAAAACACTCATTAGTTTTTCAGTCAAATAATTAATCATTATGTCATCAGAAATAATAAAGGCTTCAGCTATTAGTCCTGATTTCTTTATTTTGGGGTACCCTTCAGACTTAAAGTATTCCATTACTTTATTATAGGATCCGTTCAGTTTTCTAAGGTCTGCGACAATACCTAATAAAGGCCTGCCCGACACAAAAGCCTCTACTTTATGAAAATGCTCGAATGCATTTTCTTCATTAAACATTCCTTTGTATTCTGTAAACAGGATCTGAATTTCCTCTTCGTAATAACTATAAATTTGTTTGGTAGAGGATACTTCTATTTTCATGTTGGGGAAAAATGATGGTAGTAAGCTTTTTAGTCTAAGGCAATAAAGCATTCCTTTAAAACTATTATTTCAACGGGAAGTATTCTCTACTTGTTCTTTCTTTTCTTCTTTTTCTCAGGTTGATCCGCTTCTTTCATCAGTTTTTTCCAGTCATTTTCAATTTCTGAGCTTAAGCTCAATGTTTCGGATCGGTCAGCTTTGGTTACTTCCAACACTTCAATGCGTTTGGTTAAAAACTCTTCTATAATAGCCAAATATTCCTTCTCCTCTTTACTGCAAAATGAAATGGCATTTCCTTTATTAGTTCCTCTACCTGTTCTTCCTACACGGTGAACGTAGTTTTCCGCAACATCTGGCAAATCATAATTAATTACATAATCTACATTAGGTATATCAATGCCTCGTGCACTTACATCTGTGGCTATTAGTATTTTAATTTCGCCTGAACTAAACTGGTTCATGGCAAGCTTTCGTTCTCTATGATCCTTATCGCTATGAATAGTTACCCCTTGAATGTTCACTCTTTCCATTGCCTTTAACACACGCTCGGCTCTTACTTTAGTTCTTACAAATACTAAAAATTTAGCCTCAGGGTTTTCCTTGCTTAAGCGCTCCATAAAAAAGCGCTTATCATCCATTTCCACAAAAATTACTCCGTGTTCAATGTTTTTGGCCACAGGGTCTTTTGGCGATAATTGAATTCGAATGGCATTTTTAACTAAGGAATAAGCAAGTTTTTTAATTTCATCATTAATAGTAGCAGAGAAAAATAGCGTTTGCCTGTATTTAGGCAGGTGCTTCATTAAATCTCTAATATCCTTAATAAAACCTAAGGCGAGCATATGATCTGCTTCATCTAGCACCAAGGTTTCTACTCTGCTTAAATCAATATAACCCTGACTTATTAAATCGAACATTCTTCCTGGGGTAGACACAAGAATATCTACGCCTTTGGTGAGTTTTCTAATTTGCGGATCTTGTTCGGTGCCACCAAAAATGGCAAACGACTTTACTTTAGTGTACTTGCCTAAAGCTGAAAATACTTTATTTACTTGTTCTGCTAGCTCGTGTGTTGGTACCATCACCAAGCATTTAATATGTTCAGCCCTCTTAGAAGTTTTTCGTCTATCTATCTGATTAATAATTGGAATGGCAAATGCAGCTGTTTTACCAGTGCCAGTTTGGGCAATGGCCAGTAAATCTTCTCCTTTTAGTATTGATGGAATGGCCTTATATTGTATGTCGGTAGGTTTTTTGAATCCTAGTTCAACAAGGCTTTGTTTAATTTCGGGAGAGATGTCGTATTGATCGAAGCGCATTTTAGCAATTTACAAGTGTAATAATTACAAAAATACATTTTTAATTGTGTGAACGAAGCTATTCTATAGAGATGCTTTTATAACCTTTAATACTATAGCTTATTTAACCCCATCATAATTATCTGGCAAGCTTCTTTAATTTCCTTCTGTGTAATAGTAAGCGGGGGAGATATTCTAAAGCTATTGCGAGTAGATAAAAACCAATAGATGATAACTCCTTTGGCAATGCAATACTCAATTATGGTGTTTACTTTTTCTTCACTGTCTAATTCAACCGCAAGCATTAAGCCCTTTCTTCTAATGGCTTTAATTTGAGGATGTTTAAGATGATCTTCAATAAACTGTCCTTTAGGCTCAATCTCTACCAGGAAATTAGTTTCTGAAATTATATTGATTGTTGCCAATGCTGAAGCACAACTAATTGGGTTGCCTCCAAAGGTGGTAATATGCCCCAGCATAGGATCGTGACTTAAGAGCTGCATTAATTTATGTGATGCTATAAAAGCACCTATAGGCAAACCACCACCTAATCCCTTGGCTAATGTAATAACATCTGGTACTACATTAAAATGCTCAAAGGCAAACATTTTACCTGTTCTTCCTACACCTGTTTGCACTTCATCGAAAATAAGAAGCGCACCAACTTCGGTGCACTTAGCTCTGAGTGCACTCATAAACTCTTGCGAAGGAATGCGAACTCCTGCATCGCCTTGTATGGGTTCGATAATAACAGCGGCTGTATTATTATTGATTGCTTCTAACTCCTCAATAGAATTAAATTCAATCTTTTCCACACCCGGAATAAGAGGTCTGAAACTTCTTTTTTTATCCTCATTATCCGAAACACTCATGCTGCCTTGTGTGTTACCGTGGTAGGCTTTAGAAAATGTAATTACTTTATAACGACCTGTTGCTCGCTTGGCTAATTTAATGGCAGCCTCATTAGCTTCAGTTCCAGAGTTTACAAAATAAGAGGTACTCAGTGTTTCGGGTAGGAGAGATGCCAACTTAGTGGCTAGGTCTAAAACTACGCTCTGAATGTACTCTCCATACACCATTACATGTGCATATTTATCAAGCTGATTTTTTATGGAACTTAGCACTTTTGGGTGCTGATGCCCCACAGAAGAAACGCCAATACCTGCAATAAAATCGATGAATTTCTTCCCATTTTTATCGTATAAATAAACACCTTTGGCATAGGAAATATGCAACCCAATAGGGAATGGCGAAGTAGGAGCTAGGTACTTTTTAAATGCTTCTTTGGGTTCCATGCTTTTATCGATATTGAAGTGATTAAATTAGATAATTATTTTTAGATAAGACTAAAAATTAAAGTATAATATGCTGTAATTCAGCACTATTAAGGATGTCTATTTAATCTATTAGTTTGCAAATAAAAAAGCATCAACCTTTTTACAAAAGTTGATGCTTTCTATATAAAATTCTGTTCCCTATTTTACAAAAACAACATCAAAAACAACTTTAACTTCGTCTTCAGTTTTAATAGATCCCATCTCGGCTTGAGGTGGTTCTACTTCATAATCAGTCATGCTAATTTTTGTTTCGCCATAGATTCGAATAGCTCCATCTTTTTTAATTTCAATAGTAGCCTGCAACGATACAGATTTCTTATTTTTAATAATGGTTAAAGTTCCATTAGCTTGTACCGTATAACCATCAATAGTATTGGGCGAAAGCTTGGTTACTTCTTTCATAATAAAAGTTACTACCGATGAGTTGTTAGCTGTCATAGCAGTTCTCATATGTTTATCCAAAGCATCGAGGCCGCTCTCCATTGGTGCAACTGGCACTTCAATAGATAGGGAGCTAATCTCTGTTATTTTATTCCCGTTCATTTTAAAAACTGCATCTCCTTTAAGATCATCTGCAGCAAGTTTCCAATCGTGCAAGGTAGAAGTACCAAATACTGATAGAGTGGATGCTTCATTATCGAGTTTAAAACTCTGGGCTTGTAGGCTAAAAGTAGTTCCTACTAATAGGGAAAGAAAAATGTATGTTATTTTTTTCATATTATTTATTTATTCAGATACAACAATTGCTATTAAATTTGATTTTGGGCTTACTGCTAAGCGCGTAAAGTTCTCAATTCCATAATTAGATAAGTCAGCCAATTCAATCCAATCACTATCCGTTTTTGGATTGAATTTGAATAGTCTATGTCCATCGCCAGATAAAAGGACTCCGCTTGGCGTCCAAGTATAGTACTCACTTTTAGGACTTACCGTATGAATAATTGTTTCAGTGTTTTGTGTAGCAGGATCGTATGATTTTATGGTCCAATTCTTTTTATCTGTCATATCAACAAAACTAATTTTTTCGGTACCTGGAATTTTTTGAAGCGTGCTTCCAGGGTTTTGAGCCACTTCCTTACTTTTCCTCTTTGCTAAAGCAATTTCTTCTAAGGTGTTGGGGTTGCCAACTACAAATGCATATATTATAGAGTCGTTAAGCCAAGTGTGGTAGCCAACTTTGTTTTTTGTGCCAACTTTTCTTGGTACCGCTCCATTCTTAGGATATTTCCAGAGTTTCTGCTCTCCATTTCGTTTTAATATCACACAGGAAATAAATTTTTCGTCTGGTGTAACGGTTGGGCTGTATTCACTTTCTGGTGAGTAGGTTAATCTTCGCTCACTTTGTGAGCCTAAATTATACTTGTAGATATCCGTTTGCCCAAATCCATCGTCTGATGTAAACAAAATATTTTGTCCATCGGGAGTAAAATATGGTTGGTTATCATACCCCGGAGAATCTGTGATATTTTTTGCATTACTAATGTAAAAATTATCAGCATCAAGCCGAAAATGGAATAGATAAATATCCGCACCAGATTGAGCCGATAAGTTTAAAGCTACAAAGCTTAGAAGTAAAAGAATAGATGATTTCTTCATGTTAAAATTAATGTGATCGATTAATTGAATTTATAAATAAACTACATTAATCTGATATATTATGGTTTGCAATATAAATTTGCGCACAATATAGCTAAATTCATAATTGCCTAGGCACAAAAACAGTTTTCTTACACTATTAATTGGTTTAATTATTGCTAGTTGGGTTTTAAATTATGTTTAATTGAGCTGATTTTACTTAATGCTTTATTAATTGATTTAGGGGTATCGTTCTTATTTATAGAGGGTTAATTCTAGTAAAAAAAATAATGAAGTTGGTTTTTATTTATCGGAATAAGGATATCTGTTAAAAAATCATACTAAAACGTATTTAAGCTAGTTTTACAGATTATTGATTACGTGAGAAATTGTACCAATAATTATTTATCATTGCTTGTAAATATTAAAATATAATGACCGAGAGAGACATTCTTAAATCCCTTAAAAACAAAGAATATGCACCCGTGTATTTTCTACAAGGAGAGGAGCCTTTTTACATCGATCAAATATCTAATTATATAGAAGAGCACGCTATTCCAGAAGCCGAAAGAGGGTTCAATCAAATTGTGATGTATGGCAAGGATTGTTCTATGATGGATATTATTGGAAATGCAAAACGGTTTCCAATGATGGCTGAGAAACAGCTTGTTTTGGTGAAGGAGGCTCAATATCTTCAGGATTTTAAAAACGAAGACGGGCGAGATATGTTAGAAGCATATTGTAAGAACCCGGTGCCCTCAACCATATTGGTATTTTGCCATAAATACGCCAAATTATTAGGCACTACAAAATTGGCTAAGACGCTTAAAAAGAGTACTGTTTTTCTAATTTCAGAGCCTATTAAGGATTATAAGCTGGTTGAATGGATTCAGACCTACCTTGCCTCTAACGGAATAAAAGCAACGGATAAAGCAGTACAGATGCTTGCAGATCATATTGGCACGAATTTGGAACGCCTCACAAATGAAATTAATAAGCTGCTTATTAACGTAGATAAAAGCACGGTTATAGATGATGGCCATATTGATAAGTATGTTGGTATAAATAAAGACTATAATGTGTTTGAATTGCAGCGTGCACTCGTAGTAAAAGATGTATTAAAAGCTAATCAGATTGTAAAATATTTCGGAGCAAATCAAAAAGAGCATCACCCAATACCCATTATAGCATTTTTATACACGATGTTTTCAAAAATATTGAAACTACATACAGCCACAGATAAATCTAGTGGTGCATTGGCTTCTAGGTTAAAAATTGCCCCTTTTGTGGTTAAGGAGTATATAACGGCAGCCAGAAATTACTCGTATGGTAAAGTAATTCAGAATATTAAATATTTGCATAAAGCAGATTTAGCCATTAAAGGAGTAGATTCTAATCAATTAAAGGATGGAGTTATACTAAAACAACTTGTGTTTGAGTTATTACATTAAATTATTATGATGCGAATTCAATTTTTTACGATTCTATTTTTAGCTTCATTGGTCAGTTTTGGACAGGCCACTCTACAACAAAAATTGCCCGAAGAGCTTTTTAGTGAAGGGGAGGATATGATGGGTAAGTCCGAGTTTGGCAGTGCACGGCAGTACTTTGAGCGATATTTAGATACAAATGAAGCCAAATACAAAGAACGAGCAGAGTATAATATTGCTACCTGTGCCTTAAGGTTATATCATTTAGATGGAGAAACATTAATAAATAAGTACGTTCAAGATTATCCTTCGTCACAATCTGCATTAATGGCTCATTTTGAGCTTGGCACCTATTTTTTTCAAGATAAAAGCTATAAAAAAGCCATTGAGCATTTTAAGCTAGTAAACCCAAGTGTATTAGATAAGCAGCAAAAGCAAGATTTAACTTATAAGTTGGGTTACAGTTACTTCTCTGGTAGAAACTTTGAACCAGCCTTAACTAATTTTAATAAGTTAAAATCAGCAGCTGGTAAATACCAATTATTATCTGCCTATTATGCAGGTTTTATAGAATTTGGAGACGAATCGTACGATGAGGCCATTATTGACTTAAAGCTAGCATCGAAAGACCCCAATTTTGCCAACTCGGTAACGTTAATGCTTGCATCGGTTTATTATAAAAAAGGAGATTATGAGGAGCTCATAAATTTTGTTGAGTCGCTAATGTCTAAGTCGAGTAAGATAAGTAAGAATGCTCAAGTGGCTATTTTTCTTGGCGAAGCCTATTACCATACAGGTGATTATGAAAAAGCAATTGCCAATTATGCCAAAGGCAGTAAAAAGTTAAATGCCGAAACAACCTATCATTATGGAGTTTGCTATGTTGAACTTGGGAATGATAAAGAGGCTATAAATACATTAAAGCGTATTGCTGGCAATAGCACAGATACTGAAATAGCGGCTTCTTATGCACTTGGAAAAACCTATTTAAAGCAAAATGAAAAACTATACGCGTTAGGAGCTTTTTTAGCCTTAGAACATGTAGAGCATCTAGAAATAGCAGAAGAATCTACATTTTTATCTGCTCAACTCTCGTTTCAATTAGGTAGAACAACCCAATCTATTGAGTTACTAAAGCAGTTTTTAGAAAAATACCCTAACTCGATACATAAACAGCAGGTTACAAACTTTTTGGCGAAAGCATTGGTACAAACCAACGATTACCAAGCCGCCATTACGTATATAGAATCGCTGCCTAGTATAAATGGAGATATTAAAGTTGCGTATCAAAAGGCTACTTATTTATTGGGAACAGAGCAATATAATAAGCGCAAGTTTAGGTTGGCAGTGGCTAATTTTAAGAAATCGATTGCGAACGGGACGGATGCTTCCCTTAAAGCAAAAGCTCAATTATATACTGCCGAGGCATTTTCTTTAGGTAGAAAGTATAAAGAGGCCGAGCCTTTTTATAAGAGTGCCCTTGCAGGAAGTTTAGCCGATGCTTCTAATGAACAGCTATTAGCAAGATTCGGTCTTGGTTATGCCTTGTATAATCAGAAAAAATATAAAGACGCAAAATACCAGTTTAGTACATTTATTAAATCTGCGGATAAAAAAGATCCTAAATATGGTAGAGCCTTAGTTCGCTTGGCCGATTGCGAGTACGTAAGTAAGGATTACAGATCAGCTTTAGCACATTATTCAACTGCTGTAAATGGCGTATTTAGAGAAAAGGATTATGCCTATTACCAAATTGGCGTTATCTATCATATTCAAAGTAAGTATAAAGAGTCGCTAGAAAAGTTAAATAGGGTGGTAACGCTTTATAAATCATCTCCTTATTTGGATGATGCCATTTTTGAAATTGCTGCAGTGCATCTCGAAATGGGGTCGTATAAGCTAGCGATTACTTCTTTTTCTACCTTAATTACAGCACATCCTAGAAGTAAGTATGTGCCATTTGGCTTAGAAAAAAGAGCATTATCTAATTTTAATTTAAGAAAATACAAAAGCACGATAGCCGATTATGAATTGTTCTTAAAGAAATATCCCTACCACAGCAGTGTGCAAAATGTGTTACTAGGCTTGCAGCAGGCTTATTCGTTAGATGGCAGGGCAACCGATTTTAATGTAACACTCAAACGATTTAAAAAGACAAATCCAGATATTGAAGGGCTAGAGGGCGTTGAGTTTGATGCCATTAGAGGGTATTATAATGATGGTTTATATGCGAAGGCAGAAGAAGGGTTTAAAGGGTTTATTTCTAATTACCCCGATGACCCTAATGTTGGAGAAGCCAAATTTATTTTAGCGGAGTCGCTACTAAGGCAAGCAAAAATGAAAGAAGCACTTACATTTTATTATGCTGTTGAAAAAGATAATACCTATGACCAAATGTATAAAGTGTTTGAGCGTATTGCAGACCTTGAGTATGATGCAAATAATTATAAAGTTGCTATTAACTACTTTCATCACTTAAATAGTAGTTCTATAAGCGCCAATCAAAAGTTTAGAGCTATCAATGGCTTAATGAAATCGCATTATTATGATGCCAATTACGATTCGGTTCATGTATTTGCGAAGCAATTATTAGAAAGCGATGGTACTCGGAACGAGTTTTTGGTTTCTGCCAATTTATACAATGGTAAATCATCTTTCGCCATTGGAGATTACACAAGTGCAGAAAGTAGCTTTAAAACAACCACGAACATCGCCAATGATGAAAGTGGGGCAGAAGCTCAATACCTACTAGGCGAAATTAAATACTTATCTAAGGAGTTTGATGCATCCAATGAAGTGCTTTATTTAATCCCTCAGAAATATGGCAATTATACACTTTGGCTTGATAAAGCCTTTTTATTAATTGCAGATAACTTTGCAGGTAAAGAAGAGTATTTTCAAGCTCAGGCAACGTTAGAATCGATTATAGAAAATACGGATTCGCCTATTACAAAGTCAAAAGCAAAACAACGACTTGCTAGCCTTATTGCGTTAGAAAAGGACAAAAAATTAAGCAACGATACAATTCAGGTTATCATTAAAGATTCCATTCCAGATGAATAAGATTATACCATTACTCATATTAAGTGTTATACCATTTATCGGGTTTGCACAAGTAGATTGGGAAAACCCAACTGGAGCGATTAAAAGCGAAGAAATTGTTATTGAAAAAGACAAACAATTGGCTTTATCAACTGTTTCGAGGAGGTTTTCATCCATTACAGTGATGCCATTGCCTATAGATACTGCCGCCATTACCTATGTGCCTAAAAATATACAATTTGAGCTACCTAAGATTCCTGTTAAGTTAAGGCCGCATACTATGAAATCAGAAGCCTTAGATAAAACCTACTGGGGTAATTTTAAAGTAGGGTTTGGGAGTTATAGTTCACCATTTGTACAAGCTGATATTGCTTCAAAAAGAAATGATGAGTATGCAGTTGCAGTACATTTAAGGCATTATTCCTCAAAAAATGGACCTATTGATAAGGAAAATTCAGGTTTAAGCAACACAGATGGCTATTTGAGTGGTAAACTATTTTTAAATAAAGCCACTATTGGAGCTAACTTAGGAGCAAGCTTTGATAAGTATCATTTATATGGATATGATGCCAGTAATCCAATTCCTGAAGCAGCCGCGATTGAGCAAAAACTAAATAATTATGATATTGCCGTTAACATTACTGATAATGATAGCAAGGAGGCCTTCTATTATAAGTTAACCGCAGGTATGCAGCTTTTTAATGCAAGTAGCTTAAACTGGAAAGAAAACGATTTTTATGTTGCGCTAAGGACAGATGCTGAACTATCTGACAATCTAAAGCTGAATGTACTCGCAGATTTTCACTTGGGCACTCAAAATTATAGCCAAAGCACCAACTCAAGGTTGTTTTATAAGATTAAGCCTGTAGTAACTTATACAATGGATGACTTCGGTTTTGAATTAGGTGCTGGTATGTATGGCACTAAGGATCCAATTAATAATTTTGAATCTAAGATTTACATAACACCGCATGTGGTTGCAAATTATAATTTTTCTTCGGGCCAACGCGTATCAGCTGGCGTAAGAGGAGATGTAGCCTGGCGATCTGCTCGAACTAGATTTAACCAAAACCATTATTTAGGTGCTACTACGGTTATAAATAGTAATGTAAAGCCAATTGAAGTATTTATAGAAGCAACGGGCAAACTTGCGCCTAAGGTAGATTTTAAAGTGGAATATAACGCTGCTGTATATAAAGTGTTTGGACAGTTTGTGAATAATGCCGCAGATCAATCCACCTTTTACTTAGATTACCAAGAAGGTAGTAATCTACTGCATACCATAAATGGGCAGCTCGATTTTGTTTCCTCTAAGAACCTTCTGTTTTCAATTTATGGTAAATACTTGCTATTTAATTTTGAAAATATTGAGCAAATTTATCATATGCCCCAGGTTGATTTAGGACTAAAAGTTAAATTTAACCTCGAAGATAAATTTATGGTTGAATATACAATGGCGTATTTAGATGGAATTTATGCCTTAGATAATTCAACTTCAAGTGATATTAAATTGAATTCAATTTTAGATATGAATATTTCTGCTTCGTATCAAATTAATTCGAGTATTTCGGCTTTTGTTAGAATGCAAAATATCTTAGGTAATAAGTATCGATACTATAATAATTATCCTACAAAAGGTTTTCAAGCCATGGCAGGAGTTAGCATTACTTTGTAGTTTTTGCCCTACTTTATACCTAAATAGTAAGTTTTTTCCTGAATTTATGGGATAAAGCACTAAAGATTTACAAGTGGTTTCACTATTCAATTTAGTTTTGCTATTTTTAATTTATTATAATAAAACCTAATCCCTA
>CAZDQR010000047.1:0-15000 GCA_964507315.1 uncultured Roseivirgaceae bacterium | reverse complement strand
AGATATGCAATTTACAAAGATTATATTATGTAGCTAAGTGATTATCTCTAAAGAAGGTTATTCAAAAACAATAAAAAAGTCTTTGCCATTTCTATGCACGATGGATGCATAATTAGCAAACCGCACTCGGAGAGATTAAAAGAAATTATGGAAGAGGAGTTTAAAGATATGTTTGGGTTTACACCAACTGTAAGAATTAAATTTTTGTAGCCCAATGGCTGCTGTAAACTAATGCGTAGAAACACTTTAAGATTAAAAGGTACGAAATATAAGAAATGAAAAAATAAGCTTTAAACGGGCTCGGTCATTTGTTATATTCATATTAAAACTTGAACTAATCTTCGTAGATAATATACCTATGGTATCTAATTAAATTAACTTTGTATTAATGAAAGAAATAAAAATGTTCGAGGACTTTTATTTGAGAATCGGAGACGTATCTGGTATTCTAGGTATGCCCGTAACAACGATTCGATACTGGGCTTTACAGAACATACTTTACTGGACGGCTGGAATGAGCAGAACGAAATTTTTCTCAAAGGCTCAGATTGACCTAATAGCTGAGAAGTTACCATACGGGAGAGTAAGAATTAACGACCTCAAAAAATTAATTAAAGATAACTATGAACGACATCACAACGCAGCTTGAAAACCTTGGCAATAAGGCTCCAACAGAAAGAACTAATGCCTTACACTCGATAAAACTACAAGTTGTAACCGCTTGTAAAGACCTTCAAACCAAATTAGAGGTGAACGAAAAAATCGAATCTCTTTTGAAGATAAGAGAGCAGAACAAAGGCGGAATCTTTGTAAACGATAGAAACCTAGAAAGATATGGCTCATTAAGCCTAGAGCTGATAAACGAAGCAAACAAAAGATTTAACATAACAAAACTTAGATAGATGGAAGTTGAACACTCGAAATTTTATTACAGCCAATACCCTCAAGAGGGCGAAAGGCCAGCATCGTATGGAATGACGCATAAACAATTGATTGAGCTTCAAGAAAAGCAAAGCAGAAGCATTCACCCAATGGTTTGCTGTTCAGAAGACCCCGAAATACAGATACAAGAATCGGAGGCTAAATTTTGTTGGATGGTAGCAGTTGAAAACCCTTTATTTGACGAGCGTACTGGCGAAAGGAGAGATAATGGTGTACAGTTCAAAATCTTCAATATTCCAGTATGGAAACAAATGATGAAATACGATTATAGCCCAGGCCAGTTGGTTACAGTCGTACACAACCCATTTAAGTACATAGAGAAGCTGAATCAAGAACAAATTGCGAAGGATAAAAGCGATAAGGGCAAACTAAAATAGTTTCAAATAGTATGGCTGCGAAAAAAGGACATCCTAAATATGGTGGTAGAAAAAAAGGAACATCAAATAAAGTAAATGTTGAAATTCGTAGCCGTCTAAAATTGTTTATTGAAGACAATATCGATAAGCTCCAAAAAGACCTAGATACTTTACAACCATTTCAAATGCTACAAATAATGCTCAAAATGTTCGACCTCGTATTGCCTAAAAACTTTAATGTAGAAATGAACGATGTTACATTAAGAGATTTTATTGCACTACCAGTTAGTGAAAGAACAGCGGTACTCGAAAAAATAGAAGATGAGAAAGATAACTGAAATAAAGACTTCCAATATCAGCGGTATTAATGTAATATCCTTACTAGGCGAGGACATTCTGTTTATAGTACGAAATACTGTTAGCCACACCTATTTCACTAGCTATATGGGAAACGTATATTATTCAGAGCAAAAGTTATCTAAGACAGCATTTAAACAGCTAGTTGAAGAAGTAAAGACAGTTGCAAAGAGCGTTGAAATAATTGATTTGAACAATCATCCGAAATCGAATGCATACGTTTGCACAATTTATCGAACAAAGCATATAAGTAAAGAAGCGATGGAAGCGTTTAGTGAAGAAACATTGATTAAATCAGCAGTGGCAGCAGAATATATTGAACAACCGTTTGCTGCTCCGTCAGAATTTGAAGGAGATATTGAGGAATTAAAAAAAACTATGGGATTGTAAAATATTATTAGACAATAAAAGCTAGAAGATATTTTTGGGAATTTATATCAACTTCTTTTTAAGAGTGGCTAACCTTAGTCGCTCTTTTTTTTAGATATAATTTGTTATTTTAGATAAAAAAAAAGGACTATGAAATTACTATTAATTGGTCTAATGACCCTTTCGATGTCAATACCAAGTAACGCCCAAGAACCAATCATCTTTTCCGAAGTTGTTCCAGTTGAAGGAGTTTCAAAGGAAGAGCTTTACAACAGGGCAAAAATTTGGTTTACAACTTCATACAATAGTGCTAATGATGTTTTACAAATGGATGATAAAGAAAATGGGCAAATAATCGGCAAAGCCGTTATCACTTATAATTCATCACTCTATAATGCTAGCGAACATTTTGATGGGAGTATTAACTATACAATTAAGGTTTTAATAAAAGATGGAAGGTATAAATATGAAATAAGTAACTTTATCCATAGAGCATACGGAAGGGGTAGCTTTGGACTAATAACTACCCAAGACCCATCTCCTTTAATAAAAGGCTTTACAAAAAAATATTGCAATAAAGTTTGGTTAGAAATTAAAAATCAAATAAACGAAGAAGTTGGAAGTTTGATAAAAAGTCTAAAAACTGGAACAAGTCAACAGTCTGATATAAAAAATGATGATTGGTAGATTTTTCATTCTATAACATACAATTATTACTTCAAGCCATACGAAAACCATTTAAAATATTCCTTTTTTTACCGATTAAACAAAAAGCCTTTTATACCGCAATAAATGCTTTTACTTTTACGATGTCTTAGGAGATAAAATAGATTGCAAAAGTTAATATGTGTTACTATTTTGTTACTACGACACTAAAAAACAACGCCTAAGATACAATCAGAGCATTACTAACAATAATACTATGTTTGCATCTAGATTTTAAACTTTTAGATATAAGACTAATATCTTATCTACTAAAAGTGTTGAATTAACAACAAAGATGCCAATATGCGTGAAATCGTAAAGAAACTACGGAAATACGAAATACATATACGAAAAGCCATTAATTCGCAGATGCAGGGCGATTTCCATTCCATTTTTAAGGGATCTGGACTGGAATTTGATGACATTCGCCCTTACCAATATGGCGATGATATTCGATCTATTGATTGGAGATCAACAGCTAAATATGACCAAACGTTTGTAAAAAAATACAAGGAAACTAAAGAACAAACTGTCTATTTCTTATTAGACATTAGTGCCTCTCATGAAATAGGGAGCCCTGGAAAACAAAAAATAGATATTGGCAAAGAAATTTGTGGCGTATTAGCGCTAGTTGGATTAAAAGAATCTAGCCAAGTTGGATTAATTTCCTACTCTGATGTAAAAGAAAAATTTGTTAAAGCGGGCAAAGGTGAGAAACACGCAAGTGAAATACTACACGGCCTTTTTAAGCATAATAGGATTTCTCAAAAAACAGATTTGAATAAGGCAATAATGTACACGCTAAATACAGTTAAGCGAAGAAGTATTGTTATACTTATTTCTGATTTTATTGATGAAGGATACGAAAACAACTTAAAAGCATTGGCAAAAAGGCATGATTTAATCGCTATTCAAATTAGTGATAAGCGAGAGACTCAAATTCCTAAACTCGGCATTATACCGGTGTGGGATAATGAAAACAAAAAGAAAATGTGGGTTAATACATCTTCCTCTAGCTTTAGAAAAAGCCTACATAACACATATACAGAGAATAAAACTCATTTAGTTCAGTTTTGTCGTAAGCACCAAATTAATCACCTAGCTATTGATACGGAAGAAAATTATGTTCCTCAATTAATTAAAATGTTTAGGGTTAGAAATAAATCTTTAAAACGTGCGTAAAAAGGCTTTCATAATTCTCGTACTCTTATTAGTTGTTTTTACTGGTTTTACTCAAAGCATAACCCCTAAAGGACAATTTTTAAAAGATAGTGTTCAAATTGGCGAATCTATTGAGTTTGCCCTTAGCATTAAATACCCAAAAGGCTTGGAGATAATTTTCCCCGACTCCCTTTTTGATTTTTCTCCCTTTGAACTAACAAATAAAACCTACTTCGCTACTCAATCGGATAGTGTATTTAGTGTAGATAGTACTGTTTATCACCTATCTACCTTTGAAATAGATTCAGTTCAATATTTAAAACTGCCCGTTTATAAAATTAATGAGTACGATAGCTTATTTTTTTGGACAGCCTTGGACTCTGTTATTCTGAAACATGCTGTAGAAACCATACCAGATTCGGTAATTATGGTTACAAACACAAATTATGTTGAAGTACCCATGGCCTTTAATTACCCCTATGCTAGCATTGCTCTTATAATAATGGGAGTGTTAGCTTTAGTACTGTGGTTTGTATTCGGCAAAATAGTCATTAAAAAAATAGCCATTTACCGACTTAAGAAAAAGAACATCAAATTTTTAGCTGGTTTTGATACATTAGTTTCAACTAGTTTTTTATCAAGCGAAGAAATACTTTTGCTTTGGAAGGGGTACCTCGAAAAACTCATAAATTCTCCATTTACGAAGCTTACGAGTAAGGAAATCACTTCGATATTAAATCACAAAAACTTAGAGTCTTCTTTAATAGCCATTGATAGAAATATTTATGGACCGAAAGACGAAAGCTTACTCTCAGAGGCCTACCAGAACATAAAAGAGATAGCTCAACATGAATATTTAAACAAAGTGAACCAACTTGCTAATGGATAATATAGAAGCAACAAATCAAACTTGGTTCTCAACTCATTGGTTTCAACCCGATGTATTGTCTGCTTTTGACTGGGCCAATAAAGAGCTATTATTTCTACTGTTTCTGATTCCGATAGTGTTTCTCATTAAATGGTTTGTTAATAGAGGACTTGGCCAAAAAATGCCATTGGCATTACCAAAAGAGCAAATAAAATGGTCGCCCATAGTGTTACTGCGGTTTGTGCCCAACATATTTATGTTCTTAGCATTGATTTGCATTGTAATTGCACTAGGCCGTCCGCAAAAAACCAATGAAAAAGTAGAACAGTGGACCGAAGGTATTGATATAATGATGGTTATTGATATTTCGGAATCAATGCAAATTGAAGATTTTAAACCGAACCGACTAGAAGCAGCTAAAAAAGTAGCCGAAGGATTTGTTGCAGGCAGATTCCAAGATAGAATTGGGATTGTAGTTTTTTCAGGAGATGCTTACTCCCTATCGCCCTTAACAACAGACTACGATCTACTAAAAGCCCACCTTGCCGACATCGATTTTGGAATGATCCAAAGCCGAGGCACTGCCATTGGGAGTGCGCTGGCTGTAGCCACCAACAGAATGCGAGAGTCTGAAGCAGCATCAAAAGTTGTAATACTACTAAGTGATGGTGAAAATACAGCGGGTAACATAGACCCCATAACCGCAGCTGAATTGGCTGATGCCTACAACATAAAAATATATACGATTGCCGTTGGCAAAGAGGGTCGTGTTCCTTTTGGTAAAGATTTTTTTGGACAACCGAAGTATATAGAAAATTCGTTGGATGAAACCACCTTAAGAAAAATTGCAGACATTGGCAACGGCCAGTTCTATAGGGTATCTAATAATAAAGCCCTCGAAGAAGTATTTGGCTTAATAGATACCTATGAAAAAGCCGAGATAAAAGAGAATAGATATAAAGACACCAATGATTTTTATCAAGTTTACCTTAAATGGGCCATTGGTTTCTTTTTAATATGGTTTTTATTTAAATCAACCTTTGTAAGCAATATACTTCAAGATTAACTTTGCCTTATGATTGCAGAATCACTTAAAACCCTTTGGAGCGAGCTCAGTTCGTTTAATGCTAAATTAGTGGCAGTAAGTAAAACGAAGCCTGTAGAAGACTTAAGAGAGGCCTATAGCGCAAACAACAGAGTATTTGGAGAGAACAAGGTGCAAGAGCTTGCTGCCAAAGCCGAAGAACTCCCTAAAGACATCGAATGGCATTTTATTGGGCACCTACAACGAAATAAAGTAAAGTTTATAGCCCCCTTTGTATCTCTGATTCATGCAGTGGATTCACTAAAACTACTGAGAGAAATAAATAAGCAAGGGGTTAAACATGATAGAGTGATACAATGCCTACTTCAAGTGCATATTGCACAAGAAGAGGCAAAATTTGGCTTTAATGAGACCGAATTAATGCAAGCGATCAACGACATTTCCCTTGCTGATCTTTCTCACATTAAAATTATTGGCTTAATGGGTATGGCCACAAATACGCCAAACCAATCCCAAATTAAAAATGAATTTAAAGGGTTAAAATCTATATTTGATACTATCAATAACATAGAGTTACCCACAAATATTGAGATGAAAGAACTTTCGATGGGCATGAGTGGTGATTATAAGTTAGCTCTAGAGGCCGGCAGTACCATGGTTCGTATTGGAAGCTCTATTTTTGGACTTAGAAGCTGCGCACTAAATGCATAAACTATTTATAATTACCGGAAGCCTATTGGGCATGTTAAGCGTTTTGATTGGCGCATTTGGTGCCCATGCACTAAAAGCTACATTAGAAGCAACAGGCAGGCTAGATACCTTTGAAACTGCTGTTAAATATCAATTCTATCATTCGTTAGGGCTGATATTATTAGGTTTACTTATGACGCAGTACCAACATAAGGCATTTAATACGGCCGGTATTGGTTTTATCATTGGCACAATTCTATTCTCGGGCTCTTTGTACGCCTTAGCGCTAAGTGGCTACACTAAACTCGGAGCTATAACTCCTTTAGGTGGCCTTGCCTTTATTATTGGTTGGGGTGCGTTTGCTTGGGGTGCTGCTAAAGCACTTTAAACTACACAAAGGCACCAAAGACCTTCTGAGCAGCATATCGTTCGGCTTCTGCAAAAACATCCATATTAATGTTCGTTTTAATTCCGAAGGCTCTTAGCTCAGTTAATATAGCCCTAGTATCAACATTACCAACCAATTCATCTTTAGCCATTGGACAACCTCCATATCCTAACATGGCACCATCGAACCGTTTGCAACCAGCTTCTAGCGCAGCTTTAATTTTTTGTGGTGAGGTTTTTTTTGTTGAATGTAAGTGAACGCCAAAATCTATATTGTGATGAGATTTACTCAACATGGTAAAAATGCTTTTAATTTGGCTAGAGTTGGCAATACCAATGGTATCAGAAAGTGAAATTATATTTACACCTAGAGTGATGAGTACATCCGCAAATTTTTCCAAATACTCAACCGAGTAAGGATCATTATAAGGGTTACCAAAAGCCATTGAAATATAGACTACTAACTTTTTATTCTCCTTAGCGCACAGTTGCTGAAGAAAAGAAACATCTTGCAACGCATCTGAAATTGATTTATTCGTATTTCGCTGCTGAAAGGTTTCTGATATTGATAAAGGATATCCTAAATAGCTTATTTTATCATATTTAACAGCTTCAAGTCCTCCTCTTTGATTGGCAATAATGGCTAGTAGTTTTGTATTGCTATTATGCAAATCGAGTCCGTCTAATACTTCCTTGGTATCTTTTAATTGAGGAATGGCCTTTGGTGAGACAAAGCTTCCAAAATCTAACGTATCAAAACCTACTTGCAATAACTTATTTAGGTATTCGATTTTTATGTCAGTAGGAATAAAACTGTTAATTCCCTGCATTGCATCTCTTGGACACTCAATTATTTGCATATTCAAATGTAACTAATTACTAATAAATTGTCATCTCTATAGTGCTAGCATAAAACTTCAATTATATCTTAAAAAGAATGCTTAATCAAAAATAAAGGTAATTGGGATTAGCTCTAATTTACATCCACCTTGGCCGTAGTTATAACCACTACTCGATTATATATAGCTTGAGAAACAAATCCAAAAATAAACATCATAGGAAACTGCAACCAATAAATGGATGGCTGTTGGCTAAAAAATGCAAGACTCATAGAACCAGAAGCAATTAGTGGAAGAATAATTACTAATATTAACACATCTAATCCAAATGATAACACGGCCCAATAGGCCATTAACTTAATTACGTCTTTAAACGCAACATTTTCATTTTCTGGAGTGTGTTTTCTAAAAAAACGATAACTTAAATCTACAAATGCAATGGCAGCCACAACCATGCCTATACTGGACCGTAAAGGTGGAGGAACCAACGTAAGTGTGGACATTAATGTAACCGTTGCAGCAATTATGGTATAACCAATTATAAAATAAGAGGTAGAGGAATAAATCTTTTGCATTGCTAGTGTTTGTTGGTTACTGTCTATGAGACGCAACACCACCCATATAGTTGCACTAGAATGGTTAATAATTGTTAATTTTAGGATAAACGGCAGAAAACCCCAAGGGGTTGAATAGAATATAACGACTTATTGGGGAGGCTGCTTTTACTTTTTACAATATTTTAATATTGCTCGATCGGCTTCCTCTACTCCTAGTTGCTTGGCCTTTTTAAAATCATCACATGCCAAAGACTTCTTTTTTTCAGACATATATAAAGTTCCTCTATACAAATAGGCAATACCGTTAGATGGGTCTAACCTTAACGCAACTCTATAATCCGATGCTGCTTTTTTAAACACGCCTAACCGCTGATGTGCTTTTGCTCTATAGGTATAAGCTAAACTACTTTGTTTGTTACCCTCAACTGCTTTATTAAAGGAGTAATAAGCAGCATCGTAATTCTCCAACACAAGGTCCATTTCACCCAAGGTAATAAGAGCCTGTAGATGATTTGGCCTAAGTTCTAATAACCTATTCAAATCCCTTTTAGCTGCTTTTGTGTGGCCAAGCTTATCATGAGTTCTTGCTCTATTATAAAGTGTTTTTATATTACGAGGATAAATGGTTAAATATTTGTCATAAGCTTCTAACGCTTCCTCATACTGCCCTTGGTTATAATAATTATCCCCTTCATCAGTTTTCTTACCTGTGCAAGAAAAAATAATCGCAAAAATGCCTATTGATACTAAACTCTTCATTAATTAACCAGGAATAGAATTCCTCTATTTTATTGTTTCAAGAAAATTTTCTACTGCATTCCAGTAATATACAGAGTCTCCAAATTTATTCCACAGTGCTCTAGAACCGTGATTACCAGACGTTGTAGGTAAGAAGCTTACCTTCTGCTCCGAAGGAATGGCCGCAAATATACTAGACCAACTTGATTTTTCGCCTCGAGCTGAAGTAATAAAAACAGGCTGTGTGATTTTTGATGCAGATTCAGTAATCCAAGTCTTAGTTTTACCTTGGCTAGAAAAATACTCGCCAGGAGAAAATGATAATACAGCATCTACTTTATCTATGTTGTCACCCGCAAATTTTAACACTAAGGCAGAAGAATAAGAACTGCCCCAAATAATTATTTTGTCAGAAGAGTAGTACTCTGATGCATATGCAACCGCAGCCTCGATATCTGCATAGGCATCAACATATTTTGTAGGCTTCATAGCTTTTTGTGCACTTATAAAGGATGCATTTTTTATACCATTAACTTCTCCTCCAGAGCGCAAATCAACTGCCAAACAATTAAACCCAAGCATATTTAGTTTTGGAGCAATTTCTTGATACTCTCCTCTACTCCATCTTGCTTGATGAAATAAAATAATAAGAGGAGCAGATTTGCCATTTGGCATATATAAATCTGCCGTAAGCTCTAATCCATCACCAGAATTAAAATTTATGGTTTGCATTCCCTGACCGAATCCCGTAATAGGAAGAAGTACCAATACTATTATTATGTATTTTTTCATAATGAATTTATTAATCAATGAGTGCCGGAGGTTGGCCTAAATTATCGAAGTTGGTGAGTTCGATACCTGCGTGCCCAATAAACATTTTTGCCGAAACCTTTAATGGAATTTTATTTTCATCATCTGAGAACCAAGCCAGTATTGCATCTTCTCCTTCAAATACAGTATTATCAGGCATTACAGGTATAAATTTAATACTTTTAAACTTACCAGCTTTTGTTTTTAGTTCTTCTCTACCCCACATCACAATTTTAAAATCATAAAAAGTATCTTCCAAAAAGGAAAATATTTCGACAGTATCACCTTTATGTAAATTACTAAAGTCTACCGTACGTAGGTAAAGAAAACCAGACATCATTTCCCGTGTCAACCTTTCCATAGTAAAAGATTCAAGCTCGTTATACTTGCTTTTGTTAAAATCAAAATCTTTTACTCTAATTGAATCTTCCTCAAAATCGAAATAAACAACTTCATTTTTTTTATACTTTCCTTCTACTATTGTGCGATAAGCAATGTGAGTAACCAAAGAGGCAGTATCTACATAAGCACCCCAATGGTCATCAACACCTGCCAACCAATCTACAAAGCCACTTGTTTGGCCATAAGAATCTAATTTGTAACATATTCTATCCTTTACTTTATGAAGCGTTGGCTGAATTTGGAACGTTCCTTTACCAACCGTAAAAATTCCAAACGTTGCTTTATACTCTAAAAACTCCCCTCTCTGAAAGGTTGGACGAGCAATATATGCATAAGCCGAATCTTCTTCTACCTGAGCAAAGCTCATAAAGGAAGATATTAATAAAATTACAGTGCTAAGTATTTTCATAGAAGTGATATAAACAAACCTAATGCCAATTATACAGAAACATTATTCTCTCGCAAGGCATCATTCAAAGAAGTTTTTTTATTTGTGCTTTCTTTCCTTGTTCCAATGATTAACGCACAAGGAACATTATAAGTGCCCGCAGCAAATTCTTTTGGATACGAACCAGGAATAACTACTGAACGAGGAGGAACAAATCCTTTATAAATAACTGGCTCAGATCCTGTAACATCTATAATCTTAGAGCTAGCTGTAAGAGTAACATTTGCACCAAGTACAGCCTCTTTTCCAATATGAACACCTTCAACCAAAATACAACGCGAACCAATAAACGCGTCATCTTCAATAATTACTGGTGCCGCTTGAATAGGCTCGAGCACACCCCCAATTCCAACTCCACCACTAAGGTGAACATTCTTACCAACTTGTGAGCAGCTACCAACCGTTGCCCAAGTATCAACCATAGTACCCGAATCAACATAGGCTCCAATGTTAATATAAGAAGGCATCATTATTACTCCTTTATTTACAAACGAGCCATAACGTGCAATGGCATGCGGCACTACTCTAACACCTAATTTCGCATAGTCTGTTTTTAGTTTTATTTTGTCATGAAACTCAAATGGGCCAACTTCAATAGTCTCCATTTTTTGCAATGGAAAATAGAGAATAACAGCTTTCTTAATCCAATCATTTACCACCCATTTATCGCCCACTAATTCAGCTACTCGAACAGCTCCTTTATCTAATAATTCGACTGTGTTTTCTATCGCTATTTGTGTTGCATAATCTTTTAATAATTCCCGATTATCCCAAGCGGATTCAACTAAAGTTTTGTCTGTCATGATTTTAAAGTAACTAATAAATTCAATCTTCTTATTTTTACAAAAGTGAAAAGAAAAATTCTCATAGCCTCATTTTTAAAACCAGTAAATGATATTAGGAGCTATGAAAAAATTGCGAAGAGTTTAGCAAAAAATAACGCTCATCAAATTTACTGTATTGGCTACCCTACAAATATAGCTGTTAGTGATAAAAATATTGAGCTAATACCCTTATCCTCCTTTAATAAAAATGGACTTGGCCGTATTTTAGCACGCTGGAAAGTGTTCAAATCATATATTAAAGTAAAGCCTGAACTAATCATAGTTAACTCACTTGATTTATTGCTATTTACATGTCTATACAAAATAATATTTGGTGGCCAAATTATCTATGATATACGCGAAAACTACTTCAAAAACCTTTGGCACCAACACAATTATATATGGGGACTAAAGCACTTGTTAGCCCTTAGTGTTAGAGCCAAAGAAAGGATAACTGCTCCCCTATTCAATTACTTTTTACTAGCTGAAAAAGTATATTCTACTCAATTAATATTTGTTAGAAAAAAGTTTATTGTGCTAGAAAACAAAACTTTAAAACCATTAATTACCAAAAGCACCGTTGTAAACTACAAGTCTCCAACATTTATTATTAGTGGCACCATTGCTGTTGAGTATGGAATTTATGAAGGCATAACCTTTTTTAAATCTATCCTAAAAACTTGCCAAAATTCACACCTAGTAATTATTGGAAAATGTGCAAATAAATCGCTACTAAATGAGCTAAATTTATTGAGTAATAATAGCGCAAATATTAATGTAATAATTAGCAAAAATCCAATTGCTCATACTCATATTGAACAAGAAATATTGCGGTCTGATTTTGGCCTTTTCCCATACATGCCAAATGAAAGTACCAAGGGGAAATACCCAACAAAAACATTTGAATTTCTAGGATATAGTGTACCATTTATTATTCAAAATAACACGGAGTGGAAAGATTTTTTAGCCAAGCATAGTGCTGGATTTGCATTCGATTTTGCAAATCAAACAAACGAAAAAATCAACAAACTTTGGGAGCATATAAAATCTAATCCAATAGATATTAAAAATATCGACCCAAGTATTTATTGGAAATCAGAAGAAGAGAAATTACTAAAAATAATTAACACTTGTTTAAAATAATAGGCTAAATATATTTTTAGGTATAACTAAATTAATGATTAACTTTGCCAAAATTAATTTAGCATGCTTACACCCTCCGAAGAGAATTATCTAAAATCTATTTATAATCTATCAACAGAAACGAAGCACCCTAGTAGCACCAATGCCATAGCTGCCAAGCTAAACACAAAGCCAGCTTCTGTAACAGATATGATTCAGAAACTTGCCAATAAAGGACTCGTTTCTTATTATAAATACAAGGGTGTTCGATTAACACTAGCAGGGGAAAAAGAAGCCCTAAAGATTGTTAGAAAACATCGGCTGTGGGAAGTGTTTTTGGTAAAAGAACTAAATTTTAATTGGGACGAAGTACACGAAATTGCTGAGCAATTAGAACACATTAAATCCCCTGAACTTATTACCAGGCTGGATAAATACTTAGGCTCCCCCAAATTCGATCCGCATGGCGACCCCATACCCGATGCCAATGGGCTCGTGGCTTCTATGCCAACTATCACTCTAAATATGCTAAAACCCGGAGATTCTTGTAAGCTTATTTGTGCGAAAGATTCATCTAGCGACCTCTTATTATATCTAGATAAGGTAAATATCTCACTAGGTGTTACAATTGATGTAATCGATTATTTTGATTTTGATGGCTCCTATTCAGTATCGGTTGAAAAGCAAAACCCAATTACTCTTTCTAGTAAAGTAGCTGAAAACATATTCATCGATCAATTATGAGTTCAGCACTATTAAACCTATTCGTATTTTTCGCAATTGTATTAATCGGTTGGCTAGCATACAAATTGATTGTCTCTCGAAACATACTGCACAGCAAGCTGCAAAAGCATAAAATGATAACCGAAGACATTTTAAAGCAGCTATACCATGTAGAACAGAGCAACCGAACCGCAACCGTAAGCGACTTAGCTGGTGCTTTAGAAGTTAGAAGGCGAACAATCTTACCAGTGGTTGTGCAAATGGCAAATTCTCAATTAATCGAATCTACCAACGAAGCCTTACACCTAACAGATTCTGGTAGAGAATATGCCTTAAAAATCATACGAGTGCACCGACTCTGGGAAAAATACTTAGCCGAAAAAACAGGACACCAACAGTCGGATTGGCATTATTTAGCCGAAAAGATGGAACACCAGTTAGACGAAATAGAAATTAACAAGCTAAGCGCCCAACTTGGCAACCCAATGTTCGACCCGCATGGCGACCCAATTCCTACCGAAAGCGGCCAAATCATACCTGTAAAATGGGTTCCCCTTCCTGCCTACCCTATTAATGTACCCGGCAAAATAGTGCACATAGAAGATGAGCCAGGAGTTATTTATCAACAAATACTTTCTAACCGAATTTTTGTAGGCTCACATATCTTAATAAAAAAATCTAATAGCAGTACGCTAATTATTACTAGTGAAGGGCAAGAACACACCTTATCGCCTATTATAGGAGCCAACATTAGCATAGAGCCTTTAAGTGAAGATGAAATATTTGAAGAAAATGCCGTAAGGTTATCTGCATTAGAAATTGGAGAATCCGCCAATGTAATTGGTATTTCGAAGGAATGCCGAGGAGCGAACAGAAGGCGGCTATTAGATTTAGGAATATTACCTGGCACACAAATAGAGGTTGACTTAAAGAGCCCTATGCGCGACCCCATTGCATACAGAGTAAGGAACACCTCAATTGCATTAAGAAATTCATTGGCAGATCGCATCTTAATTAATAAAATTTAATCAAATGGCAACTAACCAAGACTCCTGTTCTGATTGTGCTTTTCATAATGCCGAAGGGCTTAAAAAGTTAGGCATCAACACAGAAAATGTAGATTATGTGGTTGCACTAGCCGGCAACCCAAACACAGGTAAAAGCACAGTTTTTAATGCACTTACTGGACTTAGGCAACACACAGGAAATTGGCCAGGAAAAACAGTTTTGAGGGCCGAAGGAGGATACTCCTTTGATGCCAAAAAATTTAAAATAATAGACCTTCCAGGAACATACTCTCTACTTTCGACCTCACAGGATGAAGAAGTTGCACGAAATTTTATCCTTTTTGGTCAGCCAGATGTAACCGTTATTGTAGTGGATGCAGCTAGGCTCGAACGAAACTTAAACTTAGTGTTGCAAGTACTTGAAATTACAGACAAGGCAGTGCTTTGCCTTAATTTAATGGACGAAGCCGAACGCCATAATATTACCATCGACAAACGAACATTGGCAAGAGACTTAGGCATTCCTGTGGTTGGCACTATTGCTAGATCGCAAAATGGCATTCCAGAATTACTTGCAGCCATCAACGATGTTGCTAGTGGAAAAATAGTGTGCAAGCCTCATAAAGTAAAAAGCCTCACTAAATCTATAG
>CAZDQR010000046.1:0-15248 GCA_964507315.1 uncultured Roseivirgaceae bacterium | reverse complement strand
CCGCATTTCTATTGATAAAAAAAGCTTCGGAGTTGATTGATATGAGCAAGCATTCTGGCGAGCACCCTCGCTTTGGGGCTACCGATGTATGCCCATTAGTGCCCATTGCTAATATTAGTATGGAAGAAACCGTAACCTTTGCCCATAAACTGGGTAAGCGAGTTGGAGAAGAATTAGGCATACCTGGTTATTTCTACGAAAATGCAGCGGCAACAGAAGAACGAAAAAACTTAGCTAATTGTAGAGCTGGTGAATACGAAGGCTTGGCAGATAAATTAACAAATGCTCATTGGGCACCAGATTTTGGGCCAGCAGAATATGTAAAAGCAAAAACGACAGGAGTAACTGCCATAAGTGCAAGAGACTTTTTGGTGGCCTATAATGTAAATCTTAATACTACTTCACCAAGAAAAGCCAATGCTATTGCATTTGATATTCGTGAGCGTGGGCGAGTAAAAAGAGAAGGTGGAAGCCTAACAGGTAAAATTATTAAGGATGAAAACGGAGAGCCATTAAATATTCCTGGTACTTTAAAGGCTGTAAAAGGAATTGGTTGGTATATAGAAGAATATGGCATAGCGCAACTATCGTTAAACCTTACCAATATTAGCATTACTCCAATGCACATCGCGTTTGATGAATCCTTGCAAAAAGCACAGGCTAGAGGAGTAAGAGTAACCGGTTCTGAGCTTGTAGGCCTTGTGCCTTTACAGGCTATGTTAGATGGTGGTAAATACTTTTTACGCAAGCAAAACCGCTCGGTAGGAATTGCAGATGAAGAAATAATAAAGATTGCCATTAAATCAATGGGCTTAGATGACTTAAAACCATTTAACCCTAGAGAACGAATAATAGAATACTTAATTGAGGACAATGAACCTAAGCTTATAGACATGACTCTCAAGGCATTTGCAGATGAAACGGCTTCGGAGTCGCCAGCTCCAGGTGGAGGATCTATTGCAGCTTACGTGGGAGTTTTGGGTGTTTCTTTAGGAACTATGGTGGCTAACCTTTCTTCGCATAAGCGTGGTTGGGACGACCGCTGGGAAGAATTCTCGGACTGGGCAGAAAAAGGGATGACCTACCAAAAGCAACTACTTGCATTGGTAGATGAAGATACTAATGCCTTTAATAAAATTATGGATGCTTTTGGTTTACCAAAAGGAAGCGATGAAGAAAAAAAGGCTCGTAAACAAGCCATTCAAGATGCTACTAAATATGCCACCGAAGTGCCATTAAAAGTGGTAGAAATTTCTTTTAAATCAATGGAAGTGATGAAGGCGATGGCTGAAATTGGCAATCCTAATTCAGTGACCGATGCAGGTGTTGGAGCACTTTGTGCCAGAACAGCGGTACGTGGAGCTTTGCTAAATGTAAAAATTAATGCCGGTGGATTAGACGACAAGGAAACTGCCAATGCATTGGTTTCTAAAGGAGATGACTTTGCTCAAAAAGCACTTGCCTTGGAAGAGGAGATAATGAAAATAGTGGAAGGGAAAATCTAAAGAATTTTCTTAAAATGCCTCGTTGATAAATGTACAGCAAGCAACAAGCAATTAATTTAATGAATAGATGGGGAGGGCAAAAATTGCCCTTCTTTTTTATGGTTGATTTTGAGTTGCAGAAGCCTGTGCTCTACTTACTAGACGAACTACCCGAATCAATTTCATTTGATATTAATGGGGTGAAAATGAACGTGCCAGTAAACGAGCCTAATAAGGACTTTACGTTTAAGGCAAGCCCGGTTGAGTTTGAATTTTATAAACAGGCTTTTGATCAGGTAATGCGTGAGTTAAATTATGGCAATTCCTATTTGCTTAACCTAACGGTTTCAACTCCCATTACAACTAATCTAAGTTTAGAATCCATTTTTTGCAGAAGCAAGGCACCTTACAAGTTGCTACTCAAAAATAAATTGGTTGCATTTTCTCCGGAGCCGTTTATAAAAATTATAAACGGAAACATTTCTAGTTACCCAATGAAAGGAACTATTGATGCTGCTCTGCCTGATGCAAAAAACACCGTATTAAATGATGCGAAAGAGAAGGCAGAACACGCCACCATTGTAGATTTAATACGCAATGATTTAAGTAAAGTGGCAACGAATGTTGCACTTACTAATTATAGGTATGTGGAGGAAGTAAAAACGAGTAATAAAACATTACTGCAAGTTTCTTCAAAAATTGAGGGGACACTGCCCACAAACTATTTAGAGCAATTAGGAGACATTATTTTTGCTTTACTACCAGCGGGTTCTATATCTGGGGCTCCAAAAAAGAAAACAATTGAAATTATTAAAAACTCAGAACAGCAGCCTAGAGGCTATTTTGCAGGTATAATGGGAGTATTTGATGGAATAAATATTGATAGTGGAGTAATAATTCGTTATATTGAACAAAAAAATGATAAATTTGCATTTAGAAGTGGCGGAGGAATTACCTCTCAAAGTAATGCTGTTTCTGAATACCAAGAACTATTAGATAAGGTGTATGTCCCTTTTGATTGAAACTATTTCGTGCGTTGATGGAAAGCTG
Source organism: uncultured Roseivirgaceae bacterium (assembly GCA_964507315.1). Taxonomy (GTDB): domain Bacteria; phylum Bacteroidota; class Bacteroidia; order Cytophagales; family Cyclobacteriaceae; genus JAKISE01. The sequence goes on along the minus strand of CAZDQR010000046.1, from coordinate 12,714 downwards.
CAAAACTTGTTTTGGCATACAGCAAGGGTTAATAGAAGTAGGTCCTTATTATTTGAATCCTCGAATAGATTAACTCTAGATAAAACCACAGTGCCTGATTTTGTGCAATCTGGAAAATGGAAATGCCGGGTGATTTATGATAAAAAAATTAATGGGGTAAGCTTTGAGCCTTATATTTCTAAAGAAGTTAATTCTTTTCGATTAGTAGAGTCTGATATTAACTATAACCACAAGTATGAAGATAGGCGAGCCATTGATGAATTATTTAAACAAAGAGGCGATGCTGATGAAATTATTATTGTTAAAAATGGTTTTATAACAGATACGAGCATTGCCAATATTTTGCTTTTTGATGGCAAAGATTGGATTACACCAGAAACACCTATTCTTTTTGGTACAATGCGAGCAGAACTTCTTAGCAAAAAAGCAATTGTTGCTAAACCCGTACCAATAATCGAGCTTTATAATTATGAAAAAATAATGCTAGTTAATGCAATGAACCCATTTGATTTAGATAGAGCTATTGATATTAAATCTTCAGTAAAATAATGTATTTAAACTAGCATGTAACTTCGCTAGTTTACCCTGTTGTTTAAGATATACATTCTTAAAAAAAACACTGCTTTTTCTAAACCTAGCACCATTTGTAACAGACTGGTAAATGCCTTTGCCACTCATGTTAGTGTGCAATATAAAGTCGTCTGCCCCAAGGTTGGGGTAGCTCAAAAAGTTGGAAGATTTAATTAATGTTATTGGAATATGAGATGTGTTTTTATTCCTACGAAGCTTTAAAATAGTGTTTTTAATCTCTTTTATATTGAGTTTATCGTCAATAAAAATCCCTGCAGGGTTTAATTTTTTAATACTTTGAGCGATTGACTTTAAATCAAAAATAAAAGTGGTTTTTAAAAGACCTCTACCAAAACCTTCAATGGAGCTATCTACAGTAGAGAGTTCGATGGGATTATTGCCCACGAGCAATATGTTCATTCTTTCAAGTTTTTCCATAAGTCAACTAATTAAGCAGTATATATACTTAACAGTAAGTTACGGAATTAGGTTTCAATATTTATAAAAAATCACTTATAAATCTCATTTAATAAGCCAGCTAATCTAACACCTGCTTCTTTTAACCTTTGGTGAACTTGGGCTTTATGGTCATACACATAGCGGTATGTTAAGTTGTCTTTTCCTTTGGTGTCATAAACCGAGGCTCTTAATGCTTTAGACTCATTTGCCCAATCTAGCGGAGTAGAGTTTTGTAGCTTTTCAATTTCTCCTTTTTCATTATGATCTATGAACCTTGCGTATTCGGTAAAACTTAGTTTTTCTCCATCTATTATACCCGAATCCCATACCCGGTGGAGATTAGATTTTTCCCAAAAGAACTTAATCTTTACATCATTTCCGCCACGGTCTTCTCCATTACCAACGTGTAATGGCTGGTGGATGTCGCCAACTAAATGAATCAATACTCGAAGAGCGAAACGTTCTTCATCCAGTGTAAGCGTATCCGATTTAAGTTGGTTTGTAAAATTATTGATCGCCCAAATTATATCCTTCTCTTCTGGCGTTCCTGCTTCGGCATACGTTTTATCATCAGGAATGGTGCAATAATGCCAAGGCTTCATATAATTATAACTTGATTCGGATTTAACAAAGTCCATCCAATTGGCATTATGAGCTAATCCTGCATGCCCAAATACCCTGTGCATATTCTTTTTAGCCTTTTTGTTTAGATGCTTTTGAGCAATCTCTCCTATTACTCGGTGCCCAGTTAAGCCCCAACTAATCGCATTAAACGAAACAAATAGTGCAAGTACAAATACCGTTTTTTTTAGCATGTCAATTCTTTTAATAATTATATGGTAAATATAATACCATCTCAATACTAGTTTAAGTTTATACTATTAATTTTAACGCTTTAGTTCTTAATTAATAGGCATGAAAAAATTTGAACCAAGTAAATTATCGAAAGTTAAACGAGGAAGAGATAGAGCTGATTATGATAAATCTGCTGTATTTAAAATTGTAGATGCTCATTTTATGTGCCACGTGCCGTATGTGTTTGATGGCACACCAATAACTATTCCCATGGCATATGCTCGTTCGGGCGAAACGATTTATTTACACGGTGCAACTGGTAACCGTATGCTTAAATCGATCGCGGATTTAGAAAAAATGAGCATTACTATAACCCATTTAGATGGGTTGGTGCTGGCAAGGTCAGCGTTTCATCATTCGGTAAATTACCGCTCGGCAGTGTTGTTTGGTAAACCTAGAATTGTAACGGAAGAAGCGGAAAAAAAACATGCATTTACCATGTTATTAGAGCATATGGCCGAAGGCCGCTCAAAAGAAGTACGCGAAACAAGTGCAAATGAATTAAAGATTACCAAAGTTATTGCCTTAGATATTACAGAAGCCTCCGCAAAAGTTAGAACAGGAGATCCTGTGGATGACGAAGAAGATTATAAACTTGAACTTTGGGCGGGCGTTGTTCCGATAAAACACCTATATGAAAAAGAAATTACAGACCCTAATTTAGCATTTAACTTAGCCGTACCTCCATCGGTTAAAAAACTAACTAAAAATGACCAATGAAGATTTTCGAAAATCTGCTCATGAGATAGTGGATTGGATGGCTGATTATATGGAAAACGTAGAACATTTTCCAGTAAAATCGCAAGTGAAGCCCGGTGAAATTAAGTCAATGTTACCTGATTTTCCTCCCCAAGAAGGAGAGAGAATGGAGGATATATTAAAAGATTTTAAAGAAATCATATTGCCAGGAATTACACATTGGCAGCATCCTTCGTTTCACGCTTATTTTCCTGGCAATAGCAGTAAACCTTCGGTATTGGCCGAAATGCTAACGGCTACTCTTGGGGTGCAAGCTATGATTTGGAATACTTCTCCCTCTGCAGCAGAGCTAGAAGAACAGATTATGGAATGGTTTAAGGCTATGATGGATTTACCCAAAGATTGGGTGGGAAGCATCCAGAATGGTGCGTCTGATTCTACCCTTAATGCCATATTAACTGCACGTGAGCAAATTAGTGGATTTACCACAAACCAAAACGGTATTACAAATAATAATCTCCGTGTATATTGCTCAGAGCAAGCTCACTCTTCGGTAGATAAAGCCATGGCCATTGCTGGCTTAGGTAAAAACAACCTTGTAAAAATACCTGTAGATAATGCGTTTGCCTTACAAGTGGAGGCTTTGGAGGCAACCATTCAAAAAGACATTGATAATGGGTTTACGCCCTTAATGGTGGTAGCTGCGATTGGCACAACGGGCACCACCGCAATAGATCCCTTAAATGATATTACAGCAATCACAAATAAATATAAGCTATGGTTGCATGTAGATGCTGCATTAGCAGGCACGGCCTTAATTTTACCCGAAATGCGGTGGATGGTTAAAGGTCTAACCCAGGCAGATTCAATTGTATTTAATCCACATAAATGGATGTTTACCAATTTTGATGCTTCGGTGTATTTTGTAAAAGATAAAGCAGCTCTTATAAACACATTTTCTGAATCGCCTGAGTATTTAAAAACAAAAGAAGATGAACAAGTAACCAATTACCGCGATTGGGGCGTGCCTTTGGGTAGGCGCTTTAGGTCCCTTAAACTTTGGTTTGTAATTCGAAGTTTTGGTGTTGAAAAGTTGCAAGAAAAAATACGTTTACACTTGCAATTAAGTCAAGATTTTAAACAATGGGTACAGGACTCTGAGCAGTTAGAGTTGATGGCTCCAGTAAAATTAAATACTATTTGTTTTAGATTATCAGACAAAGAAAAATCTAAAAATGAAGTTAACTTATTAAGTGAAGAATTACTAGAATGTATAAATGGTTCTGGCAAAGCTTATTTAACTCATACTAAACTAGAGGGTTGGTTTACGATAAGAATGGTAATTGGGCAAACGAACGTTGGCGCAAAACATATAGATAAAGTAAAAGAGTTAATTTTTGATTTAATAAAGGGCTAAGCCTTTTAAAAGTAGTTATGCTAAAAATTTTATCCCTATTTGTAGTTAGTGCTATCCTCCTAATTTTTCCTCGAAACTCTTTTAGTCAAGAACAGGTAGGCGCCATTAGCCATGATAGCCTTATGGCATTGAATGAGAAGGCTTTTCATTTGATTTTCAGTAACATAAAGCAGGCTGACAGTCTTTCTAATTTGGCCTATAACTTAGCCTTATATCAAAAAGATGATATTGCCTTGGCAAGAGCTGTTTCTGTAAATGGCAGTGTAAATTGGGGTTATGCAAAGTATAATTTGGCTCTAAAATGGTATTTTAATGCACTTGGCAGATACGAGAAATTACAAGACACTATTGGAGTAATTAAAAGCTATAATAATATAGCAGAAGTTTATAAAAAACTCGATTATAACAAAAACTCATTACGATATTTACACAGGGCTCGGAGCTTGATTTTGAACTATTCAAAAATTGAGAGTACAGTATTAAATAATTTAAATATTGCTCAAGTCTTTGTTAATATTCATCAAAATGACTCTGCGTTATTTTATCTTGGTTTAGCAAAAAAAATTCCTGAAAATCAGTTTGGTGTTAAAATGCTTTCGTTTTTAAATTATTTGTATGCACAGGTAAAATATAATCAAGGCGCTTACGATGATGGTATTGTTTATATTGAGCAAAGTATCCATTTTGCTGGTTTAATAAAGAATGAAGTACGGTTGGCAGATGCATACCTGCTTTTGGGGGCTTTACATGCAACTGTTTATAAGAATGAAGCAGCAAAAAATGAATTGAATAAAGCACTAGAAATAGCACTTCAATTGGGCTATGAGCACATTGAGTTAGGGGTGTATAAAAGTTTATACCAAATAGCTACTATCGAAAATAATGCATCGGAAGCTTTCGAATATCTACTTAAATATTCAGAGTTAAAAGATAAAATTTACAATCTCTCTGTATCTAGGCAAGCTGCAGAGTTTGAAACGGTATATCAACTCGAGAAAATGGAAAAGGAAAACAGCCTTCTTCAACAAAAACAAGATAGCAGCAGTAGTATTATTGAGTATCAAATAGCTTTTATTATCGCTTCTGTATTAGCTTTACTCATCGCTGTTTATTTTCTTTTAACAGTAAATAAGCAACGTAAATCTCTAAAAGTGGCCATTGCTGAGCTTGAAATAAAAAGTAAGCTTGTGGAGTCTCAAAAACATAAACTCGAAAAGCAATCGCAAACAACCGAAGTACTTAATAAAGAATTAACCTTACTTAATAAAAATTTAGACACAAGAGCCCAGGAAATTGCTAGAGAGATAGAGGTTAAAAACAAAAAGATGAACAAGTATGCTTTTATGAATGCACATAAATTAAGGGCGCCAATTGCAAGTATTTTAGGTTTAATAAATCTTTTTGGAAAAGATATTTCTGCTGGCGATGAAGAATTAATGATTGGTATGCTAAAAGAGTCAGCTTCAAAACTAGATAATGTGGTTCACGAAATTAAAGACGTGATTGACGAGTAAGGCTATATGTTTTAGGGTCCATATTCAGTACTTTATTAGAGCAATATGATAGGGTGCCTCGCAGAGCTTGAATAAGCGCATGTTTATTGGTGCTTGATTGGCAGAACCACTACATTTGCCAAAATTTTAATATCAACATCTTATGCAACGAGACGAAGTCATTTTTAACCTTATTGGGCAAGAAAAAGAAAGACAGCAAAAGGGATTGGAACTAATTGCTTCTGAGAACTTTACATCACCACAAGTGATGGAGGCAATGGGAAGTGTACTTACAAATAAATATGCTGAAGGCCTCCCTAAAAAAAGATATTATGGTGGTTGCGAAATTGTTGATGAGGTAGAGCAATTGGCTATTGATCGAGTAAAGGAATTATACGGTGCTTCATGGGCAAACGTGCAACCTCATTCAGGAGCACAAGCTAACGCAGCCGTTATGCTAGGTGTGCTCGAAGCTGGAGATAAAATTTTAGGGTTTGATCTTTCGCATGGTGGGCATTTAACACACGGTTCGCCTGTAAATTTTTCGGGTAAATTATATAATACTTCGTTCTACGGAGTAGAAGAATCTACGGGCTTAATTGATTGGAATAAATTGAGAGAAACCGCTCGTAAGGAGAAGCCGAAATTGATTATTTGTGGAGCATCTGCTTATAGTAGAGATTGGGATTACGAGCACATTCGTGAAACAGCCGATGAGGTGGGTGCTTTGGTTTTAGCTGATATATCACACCCATCAGGTTTAATTGCCAGAGGTTTATTAAACGACCCTTTAGAGCATTGCCATATTATAACCACCACTACGCACAAAACATTGCGTGGCCCTAGAGGAGGAATGATAATGCTGGGAGAAAACTTCGAAAACCCATGGGGTAAAACCACGCTTAAAGGAGTGGTTAAAAAAATGTCATCAATTTTAGATAGTGCAGTTTTTCCTGGAACACAGGGTGGCCCATTAGAGCATGTAATTGCGGCTAAAGCCATCGCTTTTAAAGAGGCTTTATCTGATGAGTATTTGCAATATGTAATTCAAGTGCAAAAAAATGCACACACATTAGCAGAAGCATTCAATAGCAATGGCTACGATTTAATATCTGGTGGTACCGATAACCATATGATGCTCATCGACCTTAGAAATAAAGAGGTAACTGGTAAGCAGGTTGAAAATGCCCTAACAAAAGCAGACATTACCATTAACAAAAATATGGTGCCATTTGATACGCAATCGCCATTTGTTACTTCGGGTATTAGAATTGGAACAGCAGCTGTTACTACCCGAGGGCTAGTAGAATCGGATATGCAAAACATAGCTAGTTTTATTGATAAAGTGGTTTCTAACATTGATAACGATGCAGCCTTAGAAGAGGTTAAATTTGAGGTAAATCAATGGATGAAGAACTTTCCATTATACGCTAGTGTTCAACAAGTTTCATAAGCAAATTAAATGGCGTTAGACCAAGTAGAAGTTTATAATGATGATGGTGAAGAGAAGGAAATGACCTTTCTCGATCATTTAGAAGAGTTGCGTTGGCACTTAATTAGGGCAGTATCTTCTATTCTAATCTTAGCTATCGTTGTATTTCTTTCTAAAGATTTTGTGTGGCATAGTGTGATACTTGCACCCTCTCGCCTCGATTTTTGGACTTATCGAATGATGTGCCAGGCAGGAGAGTATTTTAATTCACCAACACTCTGCATTCAAGATTTGCCTTTTATTATTCAGAACAGAAAAATGACAGGGCAGTTTACGATGCATATTACTTCTTCTGCATTAATTGGGTTTTTAGCAGCCTTCCCCTATGTTTTTTGGGAGATATGGCGTTTTATTAAACCAGGACTGAGAATTGAAGAACGTAATCACTCAAGAGGAGCTGTATTTTTTGTAAGCCTATTATTTACATTAGGAGTGCTATTTGGTTATTTTATTATCTCACCCCTATCGGTTAATTTTTTAGCACATTATTCAGTAGATGATTCTATTATGAATGAGTTTGAGCTTTCTAATTATGTATCAACCATTTCTATGATTGTGCTGGCAAGTGCTACCTTATTTCAGTTGCCAATGGTGGTGTATTTCTTATCGAAAGCGGGCCTTATTACGCCACATATTATGAAGCATTATAGGAAACATGCTATTGTGGTAATTCTAATATTAGGAGCTTTGCTTACACCTCCAGATCCCATGAGTCAGATACTTATTGCTCTGCCTTTGTTTGGGCTTTACCAAATAAGTATATTTATATCAGGAGCGGTTCTTCGAAATAAAGAGAAGGAAGAACTCGATTACGAATAAACTATTTCTATTATGAGCTTACATGTAGCCATTGGTGGCGACCACGCAGGGTACGATTTAAAAAAAGTAATTGTTGCCTTATTAGAGAAACGAGGCTATACAGTCAAAGACTTTGGCCCTCATTCTGGTGATTCTGTGGATTATCCTGATTTTGTCCACCCCGTAGCCACAGGAGTTCACTCAGGCCAATACGATTTAGGCGTAGTAATTTGTGGCAGTGGTAATGGTGTTTGTATGACGGCCAATAAGCATGCAGATATTAGAGCAGCACTTTGCTGGCAACCAGAACTTGCCTCTCTAGCCCGCCAACATAATAATGCTAATGTACTTTGCATGCCTGCACGCTATATTTCTGAAGAAGATGGAACTGCCATTACCAATGCTTTTTTCGATGCTGAATTTGAAGGTGGCCGACACCAACGCAGGGTGGATAAGATAAATTTGTTGTAAGGAAGGTTATTTTTTTTCTATTCAGAGGCCTTATCCGAAGAATACTCTGCGTTTAGAAGAAAAAAATCTGTTTTTATTATGCCGTAGAAGATGCTTCCTTCGTCAGCAAAAAAACGAAAGAAATGAAGTTCCAATACTTGGAACTTAGTGGTTGTTTGTCAAAAGACCCACTAACGTGAGAGCGTTATTATTTTTACTAGTTCTTAATAAAATCTTTCTTCTTTAATTTTTTGGCAGGTTTTTCTCTTCTAAAAACGGGGCCACTAAACACTAAATACATTTTGTTCATTAAAAATTTACCCATGGGTACAATTTGCCCATTATGCTCAAAGTCTCTGGTGGAGGAAGTGATATCTCCTATGTAACCTAACTCTACTCGCAGCCACCGTGTTTGGTAGCGTAAATTTAGGTTGATACCCATAGTAATAGGAGCTATTGAGTTATATCCATCTTTAACAACATCTGAACTGCTCCTACTTTCCCTTATAGCCCATTGGGCTTTTAAATTAAATCCTCCATAAAGTGTAAGCCTCCTTGAAGGCCTCAGCAAAGAGACATTAATGGAATAATCAAATGCTGGCGTTTTAATAGCTCTAATCATTTGTTGATACTGTATTATTTTACTTGGGGTTAATACATTAAATTCATGAAACATGACACTAAAGGCTAACATATGATAGAGATGTAACTTGCCAACAGAATGATCCATTGAAACCACATACATAGTTCTTGAATCCATGGAGCGTTGAGAAGCAAGCCCGACAGCTGTATCTCCTAAGAAAGTATAAGGAGATTCTCCCCATTGGTCGGCTCGGCCTATGCCTACACTTATCTGATTAATTTGCCCATAAGAGCCGAGGCCAGTAAAAAACAAAAACGCAATTGAAATAAGATACTTCATACAATCATAAGTAATAAATAATACCGAGTAAGGCCATTCCTCTGCTCGGTATTATTATGTTTAGTATTGAGTTAGTTCAAACTCAAAGTTGTCATATTCAGTTACTGTTGGAGGAGTAGTGTTATCACAGAAGTATACATCTTTAACCCCACAATCTTTGGAAGAAAGCCCTTTGGAGCTTTCCCAGGTGTCTCTTACAATTATATTATCGCCATTAATTTTAGAAACAAGCGTATATGTTTTATCATAAGTTTGCCATGCCCAAGGTACATCATCTTCTTCAAATACAAAATAAGCCTCTGTATCTCCATTATCCACTAAATTCCAATAATTAAATTGGTGGTTCATTTTTACCCATTTGCCATCTTTCCAATCTCTACGTTTACCATGGGTAAAAGAAGCATCATTAAAAGTAGCAACACTTGTATCCCAATTTCGCATTTGCACAAAGCGCATTTCAGGCTTACCAAGAGGCCAATCTTCTGCCCATTGAAGAGCTGTTGTACTTGGGAACCTCACTTTAGCAATCATTTCTTTTCGGTTAGGGTTGCATTCTCTATCGCAGCTGCAATTAACTAAGGGTGGTCGTGTGCCAGGGATTCCATCTCCAGGAGCAGGGTTGCAGGCATCTTCTAATTGGTATCTATTATAATACACAGTGTTGTCGGTTTCATACACAGGTGCAATGGCTTGCATTTGTGGGCAAACCTCAGGTGGTGCAATTCTAGCAGCAGTTAATGACTCCTTGGGTATGCCAACTGTTCGCTCGTTTCTTGTTAATACTATTACCATTTCGTTAGGCTCCTCTTTTAAAGGCACTGTTGTTTGGTTACCTTCTGCATCAAAAGCTAATGCCCCTGTAATACCACTAGCTTCGGTATAATCTGCTGGCAATATAACTACTTTTACCGCTTTAGGGTTTGCTAACCAATCATTAACATCGCCTACATCTAAATCTGGGAATGCTAATTGAAGTAATGGATAATTTTCTTCTAAATTTTTAACGAGATCGTTATTCCCTGCACTTCTACCAGATGTGCTTCCTTTTGGGTAAAGCATATTTAAAAAGCTACCACCCAGTCGATTTTCATTTTTAGCGTCTTGTTCGGCTTTAAGGATTAAAAAATTATCATCGCCATCAAACTGCTTTTTAAGTTCATCGCCAACAAATGCTCGAAAATTTTCATTTTCTAGCGCTACAGCTATTTTTTTACCCAAATCTACCGCCAACAAGTCGGCTTCTGTAGTATATTCGGCTAAAACTAATTGAGCGGCTGGCTCAATACTTGCTCGTTCTGAGCATGATGCCAATACGCTTAGCATCACAACTCCTACTAATTTTAATGTGTTTCTCATAAATATTTTGGTTTGTTTACTAAGCAAGCTTAAATATTATTTTGAGCAAAATGAAATAAAATTAAGCTTATTTCAAGTAATAATATAAAATATAGAGTATACTCTATGTTTTAACTCTTTTTGGCATGGTATTATTGGTTTTTGGTCAAAATCAACAACGTTGAAAGTATGAAGGAAAGGCTAGCCTTTCAGCCTTGTAATTAACAGATTATTCGCTTTTTCTTCAGGGCGCTCCTCTGGAGCTCCATATTTGTGTTTTTACTACTATAAACTGTACGTCCCGATGGGACTTTTAAACAAAAACATATAGCCGCCTGATTGTTGGTTGAAATACAAATCATTCATTCAGCCTCGTAATCAACTGTTCATTCACATACTCCTCTTCCTCTTCATCTGCCAATTGTGCTTTTTTACGAGTTTGCTTATTGGCTTTAGCTACAAATTCCAACCACTTAGTTTCGTATTTGTGCTCTTCTTGTGCTAATAAATGATCGTAAGGGCCTTTGTAAGAAATTAGCTTTACAAACACTGGAGCTGTTTCAATGGCAATAAATAATAAAATAATAAACCAATTGGCTAGCCAAATGGCACTGCTCTTGGCACTTATTCGATCGAGGGCTAAAAGGCGAGCAGCTAAGCCCGTATAATTGGGTTCTTCTAATGCTGCAATTTCTGTTGCTAGCTTAGCTTGCAATGAATCGATTTGAGCCAAATTAGTAGCAATAACGGTGTCGTTTCTAGCTCTAAAACTTAGGAGCTCAAGATCTGCTTTATCGGCATCGGCCTTTTTTATTTTATAAATAGGCCCTGCATTTCGTTTCATGGATCCACCCGTGCCATCTGCTTCTTGCCTGGCAATTTTTCTCAATTTATCACGGCTGACTTCTTTTTGATTTACAGTAGAATCAAGCCTTTGTATTTCTTGTTGGATGACTTTGATTTCTAAAGCAGTGGAGGTTTTGAGCTTTTTTATGCGATCCTCTTTGAGCTCGTCATTAATTACAAATAGCTCGGTTTCAATTTCCTTTTCAAAAATTTTAAGCTCCAAAGGTTTGGCAATTACTACCGAAATAAGAACAGCTAAAATGATTCTTGGTAAGGCCATAAAAAACTCATTTTGCTTATTGCCCGTTTTACGCATACTCGAAACAATAAACCGATCTAAGTTAAAGATCATTAGCCCCCAAATTATTCCAATTAAGGCAGAAGCTAAATAGCTATCTGTAAATGTATAAATGGCATAGCCCGAGGCAATCATTGCAAATAAGCCTGTAAAGAATATACTGGCCCCAATGCCTACATATTTGCTGGTATCTGTGGGGCATTTTTTGAGTAGCTGCGTGTTGCTGCCCGAGCAATACCAAAAGAATTGTTTGAGTTTATTCATGGTTTATTTTCCTAGAATAGAAGGCAGTAGATATTGTTCAATAATTTCATCTGCTTGATGGTGCATATACGGCTGCCCATAGGCTGTTGCAGTTATAATTATCACAACATCCAAATTGTTAAAAATCATTATTTTGTTCCCTCCATTTCCACTTGCGTAAAAGGTTTCGTATGGGGTGTTTTTGATGCTATATGTCTTATTCCAAAGCAAGTATCCGTAAAACTCGTTATCAACTTCTGGAATTTCTAATTGCTTTGTGAGGCTTGATTTTATCCAAGATGCAGGAACTAGCTGTTGCTCATTATAAACGCCATTATCAAGGTATAATTGCCCATATCGTGCATTGTCTAAGCTATTCATCTGAAATCCACCAGCCGTATTTGGCACATTACTAGGAGTGTATTGCCATTTATAGTTGGTAATTCCTAAAGGTTGAAAGAGCTTTGCATCTGCATATTTCTCTAATCCATCTGGAACAGTTTGGTTTAGTATATCACCCAAAATAACAGCCCCAACAGTAAAATAATCCCAGTCTTGTCCTATCGTTTTGCTCTTATCCATGGGTAGGTCTAACCCGAATTTTACCCAATCAGAAGTTGGGTACATATTTTCTTCATTGCCTGGTGAATTTGGGTTCATGTCTGAGCCTTCGAAGCTAGAGCTCATTGTTAATAAACTCTTTATGGAGACTTTTTCTTTTGTCACAGAATAGTTTTCATACTTATTTAAGTCATAGAAATTAACTAAGGTTTGGTTTTCATCTTTTAGAGATAGTCATTTAGGCACATACTAATTTAGAGTGTTCAATATTCTCAG
>CAZDQR010000045.1:0-15363 GCA_964507315.1 uncultured Roseivirgaceae bacterium | reverse complement strand
TAAAGTAAGCCACCTGAGAAATTACAGAAAGTAGTTCAATCAGGTAAATACCACATAATATTGCAATCAATAACTCTTTTCGAATAACCAAGGCAAAAACAGCTACAATTCCGCCCAAAGCCAGGCTGCCTGTATCTCCCATAAACACTTGTGCTGGGTAAGAGTTGTACCAAAGAAAACCAACGGTAGCTCCAACTAGTGCCGTACTAAATATGAGTAGTTCACCAGAATTTGGGATGTACATTATATTGAGATATTGGCTAAAATCGACCCTGCCTGATACATAGGCTAGAATACCTAAAGTGCCCACAATAATGGCAGTTGTGCCTGCTGCAAGGCCATCAATTCCATCCGTAATATTAGCTCCGTTTGATACTGCCGTAATAATAAATGTGGCTATGAGCACATATATTATCCAAGTGTATTTACTATCGAAAGGATTTAACGCATCATAATCTGCCTCATTATTTTTAAAGAACGGCATTGTGGTTTTGGTAGATTTTACATCGTGGAAACTAGGAGTTTCATCGGATACAGACATTTCAGTTGATGCCTTTGTATCAAACTCCCGAACTACTACATCATCATTAAAATAAAGCGTTAAGCCTACTATTAAACCTAAACCTACTTGCCCAACAATTTTAAAACGGCCACTTAATCCTTCCTTATTTTTCTTAAAAACCTTTATATAATCATCAATAAACCCAACAGTACCCATCCACACGGTGGTTACAAGTAATAAGATGATATACACATTATCTAAGCGCGCAAAAAGTACGGTTGGCAATACTATGGAAAGGATGATAATAAGGCCTCCCATCGTTGGTGTGCCTTTTTTCTCCATTTGGCCTTCAAGCCCAAGGTCTCGGATAGACTCTCCCACTTGTAGTTTTTGAAGCATTTTAATAAGTCGCTCCCCAAAAATTACCGATATTAATATCGACAAAATAACGGCCATACCTGACCTAAAGGAGATGTATTGGAACAACCCTGATCCAGCAAAGTCGAACTTCGTATACAAAAACTGAAATAGATGGTATAGCATACTAGTTGTTCATTAGGTTTAACATTTCATTCAACACCTTTCGGTCGTCAAAAGGCAATCGTTCTCCATTAATTTCTTGGTAATCTTCGTGCCCCTTCCCTGCCACTAGAATTATATCTTTTGGCGAAGCCAATAAACAAGCCGTTTTAATAGCCTCTTCTCTATTAGCCATTGCTAATACTTTACGCTTATTGCTAGCACTTACGCCTAATTTCATTTCATCAATAATGATGTTTGGATCTTCACTCCTTGGGTTATCCGAAGTAAAAATTATTTTATCACTCATTTCTGAAGCAATCGCGCCCATCAACGGTCGTTTATCCTTATCTCTATCTCCTCCGCAACCAACTACTGTTATCACAGATTCGTTACCTGTTCTTAAGCCTGCAATTGTTTCGAGTACATTTTTAAGCGCATCTGGTGTGTGGGCGTAATCTACTATAGCAGTAACTTTTGCCATATTAGGCACCACATCCATCCTACCAGGCACTGGATCTATATTAGATAATACAGTGAGTACTTCTTCGGGCTGTTCGCCCATTAACAGTGCCGTACCATAAACAGATAACAAATTATAGGCATTAAAATCGCCAAAAAGCTTAAACCAAACCGTACGATTATCAATCGACATTTCTAAGCCATTTAAACTATTAGAAATGATTTTTCCTTTAAATTCACTAGCACTTTTTAAGGAGTAACTACTTTTTGTTGCTTTGGTATTTTGAAGCATTATCCTTCCTCGCTTGTCATCTGTATTAACCAAGGCAAAAGCTGTTTTGGGCAAGCCATCAAAAAGTAATTTCTTGGCAGCTATATATGCATCAAATGTTTTATGATAATCTAAGTGATCGTGAGATATATTGGTAAACAGTGCACCTGCAAACTCAAATCCAGCAGTTCTTTTTTGAGCCAGTGCATGAGAGCTAACTTCCATAAAACAATGTGTGCAACCCTGTTTGAGCATTTTTGATAAGTTCTCATTTAGTTGCAAAGCATCGCCTGTGGTATGAGTAGCTTTAATTACTTTATCGCCAATTCTATTTTCTATGGTTGATAACAAACCAGATTTATAGCCTAACTGGCTAAATAAATTATATAGTAATGTGGCAATGGTAGTTTTACCGTTGGTACCCGTAACACCAATTAGGTTTAACTTTTTGGATGGATTATCGTAAAAATTCGCAGCCATTATACTCAAAGCCTCTGCGCTATTTTTCACTTCTACATACGTAATATGCTCTTCTAGCATTTCGGGCAATACTTCGCATACAATAACGGTAGCTCCTTGCTCTACTGTTTTAGTAATGTAAGAATGACCATCTACTAACGTGCCTTTAATGGCAACGAACACATCGTCCTTTCCAGCTTTTCTAGAATCGAAACATAGGCTATTAATGTTTACTTCTGTTGAGCCAGAAACTGCGTTTAGCGAAACATTATATAATATGTTATTTAACTTTATCACTAGCCTAATTCAATTAAAATAATATCTCCACGACTAATTCTTCTACCTGCAATAATCGATTGCTTTTTCACACGCCCCTCTCCTGAAATTGATACTCGAAACCCTTTAGATTCCAACACATAAAGTGCGTCTCGCAAAGTCATTCCAACCACATTAGGTGTTAAGCCTTGCTGTACATCGGTTTTTTGCCAATTGATGGAATTATCTTTAATTTTTGCTCGTACCCATTCGGCATCATCTACTGCATGATTCGAAACTCCAATTTCATTGCAAATGGCCACTAAATCATTTTGGTTGCCAGATTTAATTACAGGAAACACCCCGTAAGCTCTCTTATAATCATGAGCTAATTCGGTATGCATATTTACATTTTTTGCATATACGTGGTCTGCAATTTCTTTAAAAACAGGAGCTGCTACACTACTGCCGTATTGGTACACACCTCGTGGGTTTTCAATTACAACTATAATACTATACTGAGGTGCATCCGCAGGAAAATAACCTGCAAACGAGGTCATATATTGTTTTTGATATCGTCCATTTTTTAAGGTTTGAGCAGTACCTGTCTTTCCTGCAATTTTATAATCAGCATCGCTAATATTATTAGCTGTACCGTTTGCAACTACTCCTTCTAATAATGTTTTTATCTGTGCCAATGTTTCGTCCGAACAAATTTTCTTGTTCATCACAGTAGTATTAAACACATTAACCTCTTTTTCAGCCTTTGTAATCCGTTTAATAATCATTGGTTTAACCATTACCCCTTTATTGGCAACTGCATTAAACATGGTTAGTGTGTGCAAAGGAGTAAGCTCTAATCCATAACCATGTGCCATCCAAGGCAAGGTAATACCACTCCATTCTTCTGGTTTTTTTACTTTAGGAACACCTTCGCCCACCATTTGAAAGCCCATTGCTCGAGTGAGCCCAAAATCCACCAAATGATTATAGAATTTTTGAGGCTTAAGACCGTAATACTTATCAGCCAACTTGGCCATTGCAATATTAGACGATTGCTCAAAGGCCTCTTTAATGGTAATAGTGCCATAACCGCCTTCCTTATGATCACTTACCGTTTCTTCATAAAATTGTTCTTTCCCATTACCAGTTGCTATGGAGTCGGTTAATTTAAGATTTGTATCCTCTAATAAACATAACATTGTTACTAGCTTAAAAGTAGATCCTGGCTCTCGCAAGCCATGGCTACCTACAGCATAATTATACTTTTCGGAATAACTTCCATTTGAGTTTTTACTAAGGTTTGCAATTGCCTTAATGTGGCCAGTAGCCACTTCCATAACCACTACGGTACCGTAATCTGCTCTGTGTTTTTCGAGTGCACTTAATAAAGACGACTCCGCAACATCTTGTAAATTAATATCAATGGTTGTTTCTAGGTCATAGCCATCTATTGGCCTTACTTCAGAAGCATCTGGTATTGGCCTCCATTTACCTCCCACTGTTTTACGGTAAAGCGCTTTTCCATCCATCCCAGCCAAATCTGTATTAAACGAATATTCTAATCCGGCACCTCTACCATTGTCATTGATAAAACCAATTGAGCGTTGACCAAGGTAGCCGAACGGCTTAAATCGCTTATCAACTTTTGTAAACAGAGCTCCCCCATCCATTCTTCCTTCTCGGAAGATGGGCCATTGCTCCATTTCTTTCTTTTCTTGATAATCGATTAGCTTTCGATTGAGTAGCACATATCTTCTCCCAGAATTTCTCGCATCGAGGATACGTTGCTTATAAATTGATTTTGAGTTGTCTTTATAAAAATTAGATAACAAATAAGCTAATGAATCTAGTCCATCATCCATCAATTGTTTAGTGGCCCTAGATGGGTCGAGTGCCAATTTGTAAAATGGAATTGAAGTGGCCAATAGGCTACCATTATCTGAGGTAATATTGCCTCTTGTTGCTGGTATAGCTCGGTACTCTAACCCTATTTTTTCTGCAATCGAACGCCACTTTTCGCCCTCCACAAATTGGATATAGCCAATTTTATACATGATAGCACCCCCAAAAATGGCCATAATAAGGTATGCTATACGTACTCGAAGTAATATGGATCCTTTTATATTCACTTGGCAGGCATTTTTAATTTATAGGGAGGATCCATGCTTTCTACCAAACCCAAAGGTTTTACTTTTTTTACCACTTCCGATTGCAAACGAGCGTACATATATTGCGCTTTAAGCGTAGTGTAATGGGCTCTTAAATCTTCAACTTCTGCTTTAAGCTTATTTATATTTCGTGCATTTTTATCGGCATAATGATTATAGCCAATATAAAATATGATAAGCATAATAGTAAAAACCACATTTGGCAAATACGTTAATGGTAAACCATTTTCAAAAAACCTATCTACACGAACAAGCCTCTCCATAATGGAGAAGATATTCTTCTTGTTTTCTTTAGGTTCTCTAAATGTATTCTTAGCCATTATTTGTTACCTCTAACTTCTTTGCTATTCTTAATTTGGCACTACGTGCTCTATTGTTCAATTTTATTTCTTCTTCCGATGCCAACACAGGCTTTCTTGTTATTGGCTCAAGTGGACGAATCATATTTCCATAAAAATCTTTTTCCACATCGCCCCTAAACTTACCTTTGGCAAAATAATTTTTTACTGGCCTATCTTCTAAGGAGTGATAACTCATCACCACAAATCTTCCATCCGGCTTTAAAACTTCGGTTGCCTGTTCAATCATTTCATCCAATGCACCCATTTCATCGTTTACCACAATGCGAAGTGCTTGAAATACCTGCGCAAAATATTTAAATTGACGGCCAGGCTTTGCATACTTAATCAATACAGCTTTAAGCTCCTCAACTGTTTTAATTGGGCCTTTTACTCGTTCAGAAACTATTGCAGAAGCCAGCGTTTTAGAATTCTTAACTTCCCCATACCTACTAAAGAGGTCGACAAGGTCTTTTTCAGAGAATTCGTTTATGATATCTTCTGCAGTTAAATCACCATTTTGATCCATACGCATATCGAGGGTCGCATCGAAACGTGTAGAAAAACCACGTTCTGGTACGTCTATTTGATGTGATGAGATCCCCAAATCAGCCAAAATACCATCAACTTTAGTTATCCCGTAAAGTCGTAGATATTTTTTCAGGTACCTAAAATTTGCATTTACAAATTCAAATTGAGGGCTGTCAATCAAGTCTGCTTGAATCATGGCGTCATCATCCTGATCAAAACCATACAGCTTACCGTTTGTAAGATGCTTTAATATTTCTTTACTATGGCCTCCACCACCAAAGGTTAAGTCCACATAAATTCCATTAGGGTTTATCGCCAAACCATTGATGCACTCTTGGAGCATTACGGGTTGGTGATAGTCGTTTGTAGGATTATTCACTTTTAGATAGATGCTTTTGCGCAAGTTTGGCCATTTCGTCTGGATCCTGAATTAGATAGTCTTGATAGACCTCCGGATCCCAAATTTCCATTTTGCTGCCCATTCCAACAATAACTACCTCTTTATTGAGTTTCGCATATTGGAGCATCATCTTAGGTATTAGAAAACGTCCTGCACCATCTAACTCAACTGTAGCACTGCCTCTGAAAAAATTTCGCTGAAGCTTTCGCACTTCAGGGTCAAATTCGTTCAAGCCGGCAATTTTCGAGTAAACCTTTTTATATTCACTCAAGGGGTACAGCTCTAAACAAGGCTCAAGTCCTAGTTTAATGTATAATTCTGTGGACGAAGATTCAGGCAAAGCGGTTTTCATCCGCGAAGGAAGCACTAATCTGCCCTTTGCATCGAGTTTACCTGTATATTCACTTGTAAAAAAAGCCATCTGTTTTCCCCTTGAAAGCTTGATAATTAAACAAACTTAAGAAAATAAATGACACAATCAACCATTTTATGACACAATCTCCCACTTTTCTCTATTTTTCAACAAAATGAGCAATAATTGATAAAAAAATTGGGTAAACAGGGTTCAGCTATAACCACTTTCTGTGCCATATTGCTGTGGTTATAGTGCATAATATAACTATCTAAGAACTCTTCTAATAATGTGGGAGGAAGTGGAAGATCATCTTCTTTGATCTAATTAGAACGAAAGTTGATGACATTTTTTTTGGACAAAACTCAATTTCAAATGCAGACTTACCCAATATCCTTGGTTACTTGTGCCTATTAATAGTGTAATCTATTAGCTTTTGAAGCGAGGTTTTATAATCAGAATCAGGAAAATCATTAAGTACATCTAGTGCTTGATTATGGTACTTGTTCATCACCTCAATTGAATATTCTATACCACCAGATTGTTTTACAAAGGCAATAACCTCCTTTACCTTTTTAGGCTTGTGGCTATGATTCTTAATAAGATTGATAATTTTCCTTTTCTCATTCCAACTAGCATCTTTCAATGCATAGATTAGAGGCAGGGTCATCTTCTTTTCCTTAATATCGATGCCTACAGGCTTCCCAATTTCTTCGTTGCCGTAATCGAAAAGGTCATCTTTAATTTGAAAAGCCATACCTACTTTAATACCGAAGTCCCACATTTTATCGATAATTTCTTGTGGTTGGTTAGCAGAGCTAGCTCCTACTGCGCAGCATGAAGCAATTAATGAAGCTGTTTTTTGACGAATTACATCGTAATATATTTCTTCATCTATATCGAGCCTTCGAGCTTTCTCCATTTGCAGAAGTTCTCCTTCGCTCATTTCTTTTACAGCCCTAGAAACAATTTGCAACAAATCATATTCTTTGTTTTCCATTGCCAATAGCAAGCCTTTCGACAACAAAACATCACCAACTAACACCGCAATTTTATTTTTCCATAAGGCATTAATAGAAAAGAACCCTCTTCGGTAATTAGCATCATCTACCACATCGTCATGCACTAAGCTAGCGGTATGCAAGAGTTCAATTAATGAAGCTCCAATGTAAGTTGAGTCGCTAATACCACCTGAAACCCCAGCACTTAAAAACACAAACATGGGGCGCATTTGCTTGCCCTTCCGTTTTACGATATAGCTCATTATCTTATCCAAAAGAGCCACTTTACTCTTTACGGAGTCTCTAAACTTTTTCTCAAACCCTTCGATTTCAGAATTAATAGGAGCCTTTATTTCTTGTAGTATTTTAGACATATAAAAATTAGAGCCACAAACATACCATGTACATCAGCTAAACCAAAGAAGAGGAATTATAAGAATTACTAGTTGCATAAACACGTACTTGACTCTCAATAAAAAAACAAGTAAATTGTTCTATAAAATATTCTTTTATCCCAAAACAAGATATGCATTTTCTAAAGGTATCCACCTTAGGTTTTCTGTTACTCTTTGGAGCTTCCAAATCTAGTTTTTCACAGGAAATTAATTTCTATGGAGCTAGAAATGAATCTCTTGCACGAGCAACAGTAGCTCTTACCGACTCGTGGTCTTTATTTTACAATCCAGCAGGATTATTATTTCACCAAACAAAGCTAGTTGCTGGTTTCCAAAGCAAATACGCCTCCTTAGGAATTAATGATGGAGCCTTTGGCATTACATTCCCAATTAAAGAAACAGCCTTAGGATTTGGAGCTTCCTATTTTGGAGATCAATTATTAAACAAATCTAAGATTACAGGTGCCATTGCTCATAAAATTGGTAAAACTAGGCTAGGCATTAAAACCGCCTACGAGCAAATAAGTGTTAAAGAGATAGGTAGCAAAGGTATATTTACCGTTGATATTGGTGGCCAAATAAGCCTTAATGAGCAAATTAATATCGGAATGGCCATTACCAATATTAACCAAGCCAAATTCGATACGCTTTCATTAATTAGCTCTAACACATCCATTCAAGTTGGCGTTAACTATCATCCGCATGAACAGCTTACACTACTGGCGCAAGTTGAGAAAAATATTGAGTATCCAGCTATTCTACGAATTGCTCTGGAGTACACTATTTCAAAATTAGTACTTATTAGAACAGGTGTGCTCCCATCACCTGTTGCTGCATTTGCAGGCGTTGGTTTACAGAGTAGTAATTTCAACCTCGATTTAGTTGGCTCCTATCAACAATCTATTGGCTGGTCGGGAGGTTTATCTATTGACGTTCCTTTATTTACAACCAATGAAAAGTAGCATCTTCTTTCTTTTGATTTGGCTAACTCCCTCAATAGTAATAGCCCAACAAATAGCACCTAAAATTGATTTAGAAAGCCATATTGAACAAATATTACTCACCAAAGGAGAAGAAGCCGACAACCAATCTTATTATGAATTATTGGTTCAGTTTGCAAACAATCCCATTTCCATTAATACCTGTAATGCTTCTGAGCTTGCCGTTCTAGAGTTATTATCGCCTACTCAAGCACAAGAACTCATTTTATACAGAGAAGAAAATGGATTGATTAGCAATAAATATGAGCTACTATCCATATCTAGCCTTTCTATAGCCAACATAAAAGCCATTCTGCCCTTTATAAGTTTTAATAAGCCAATTAAACTTGGGCTAGTGTTAAAGCAAACAATCAGCAACCAACATAATTATGTTTTAGCTTCAATCACCAGAACCCTAGAACCGGCAAATGGCTTTAACTCTGATAAATTTATGGGCGACCTAAACCTATATAACTTAAGGATTAAGTTTGTTAATCCAGGCCATTCTACATTAGGCCTAACATTACAGAAAGACCCTGGTGAGCTATTATTTAGAACAGATTCATTATATAAAGGGCCAGACTTTTATTCTTTTCATTATTACATTCAAAATCAAGGAAGAATTAAGCAACTGGCTCTTGGAGATTATAAACTTCAATTTGGACAAGGCCTTTTACTTGGAGCAGGTTTTTTAGTTGGAAAAAATGCAAGTTCCATTACCAGTATTCAAACAACCTTACAAATACAGCCCTATACATCACTAACAGAATTTAGATTTTTTAGAGGGATTGGGACAACAATTGCCATTTCACCAAATCTAGAACTTTCACTATTTTATTCGAACAAACGAAAAGATGCGAGCATAGATGTTGCAAAAACAAATTTCACCTCGCTAAGAACTAATGGACTTCATAGAACACAATCAGAAATTTTAGCCCAAAACTCCATCCAAGAAGAAGTGGCAGGATCTACATTGGTTTATAGAACCAGCAAATTAGAAGTTGGAGTTATTGGGCTTTATAATAAATTTAACATTGCATTTAACCCTAAAAAGAACCTTAGTAATTTTTATAAATTTCAAGGAAAAGAGAATTATAATATTAGCGGATTTGGCAGGTTTCATTACCAAAACATAACGCTTTATGCAGAAGCAGCCCATACATTAAAAAACGGCTCTGCCATAAACTCTGGAGTTATTGCGAGTTTAAGTAAAGCCATAGATTTTTCCTTTCAGTATCGGTATCTAGACCCTAATTTTCATTCCTTTTATGGTGTAAGTTTTGCAGAAAGCACCACGCTATCTAACGAACGGGGCGCATATTGGGGAATAACAATAAAGCCTACTCGCTCATTCACTATTATGGGCTATTTTGATATGTTCAAATTCCCTTGGATAAAATCGACCATTCCGCAACCAAGTTCGGGCAACGATGCTTTAATTCGGATAAGTTATAAACTAAAAAAATCAGCCCTCTTTTACACTCAATTGCAATCAGAACAAAAAGCCAAAAGCATAAATGCTGTTGTTAAAGAAGCTACCAACCAACGACTTATAAAGTATGTACTTAACCTAGATTATAATTTAGAAAGCATTATCAGCTTTAGGTCTCGCCTACAATGGACCAAAAGTTATTTTATTAATGAAGATATAGGCTTGCTTATTTATCAAGATGTAAATGTAAAAATTAAAAAAATAGCTATTTCTGGCCGCTATGCTATATTTGATACCGATGGTTTTTTAGCAAGGCAATATATGTATGAGAAAGGAGTGCTCTATTCGTTTAATACACCTCAGTTTAGCGGAAAAGGAATTAGATATTATATAACAGCTAAACTTTCGCCTATAAAACACTTGGCACTAAGGGCTAAGTGGAGCCAAACTAAGTACTACGACCGCACTATTATCGGAAGTGGATTGGCAGAAACGCTCGGAAACACGAGATCTCAAATCACTTTTCAATTGAAGTATGATTTTTAACAAATCAATTTTTATGTTTGTGCTTTACAAATTAGTAATAGCCTATGCCCAAAATTGAAGTTTGCTTGTCCCCAGAATTAATTCACTTATTTGAGCTCAAAGGAAAAGTGGTAGTGATAACTGATATCTTAAGAGCAACAAGTTGCATGACCACAGGCCTAGCAACGGGTGTTAAGCAAATAAAACCTGTGGCAACGTTGGATGAGTGTAGAGCTTTAAAGAAAGAAGGCTATTATACAGCGGCCGAAAGAAACGGTGCTAAAGTAGAAGGGTTTGATATTGGCAATTCCCCTTTTAGCTATATGGATAAAAAATTCAAGGGCAAGAATATTGCAACAACAACAACTAATGGCACACTTGCTATAACCAAA
The DNA here is from genome assembly GCA_964507315.1 of uncultured Roseivirgaceae bacterium. Classification (GTDB taxonomy): domain Bacteria; phylum Bacteroidota; class Bacteroidia; order Cytophagales; family Cyclobacteriaceae; genus JAKISE01. Next base: position 4,378 of record CAZDQR010000045.1, on the reverse strand, counting down.
TCAACGGAAGCAGATGACATAATAATAGGCTCCTTTTTAAACCTATCAACCATTGCAAATTACTTACACGAAGAAAGTAAAGATGTTATTATCCATTGTGCCGGATGGAAGGGGAATTATAGCCTTGAAGATACCTTATTTGCAGGAGCTCTTATAGAAAAGTTACTTCCGGCATTTAGTCTTGGAGATGATGCAAGTTTTAGTGCACTAAACAATTACTCATCGTGTAAAGGAAATTTATTAGAAACCATTCTTGGTTCTGCACATGCAAAGCGTTTAGAGAAATTCGATATTAGAAAAGATATAGAATTATGCTGCACAATTGATAAATATGAGACTATCCCATACTTAAAAAATGGAGTTCTAATTAAAAAATAATCAATCCTACTCTTCCTCTGGCTGACTAAAATACTTGACAACACTTCTTATCAAATATTCATCATATACTTCTTGAAAATATTTAACCGATGGAGAAATATTTATAGCCCTTTCATATTGAGTTATTGCATCTAAAGGCAGATCATTTGCTTCAAAATAATCAGCCATTATTAAGTTGTTTAAAGCGGACTCGCTTCCAAGGCTATTCTTTAGATCGGCAACCTCAGTAATTAGTTGAGAATTTTCACTTTCATCCAAAAGCTTAATAAGTACTTTTTGCGACTCCACATTTTCATTCCCTTTTAATGTAATATGAACAATGTATAAGTTTTTAACCATTGCAGTCGAAAATCGATTATTTCTAAAATCAATCTTATAAAAAGGGACATTGCTTTCATCTTGAAAAATTTGTTCTCCGCTTATATCTTTGAATGTAATGAGATAGGTCCTCTCTTTTTCAGTGTATCTCCAACGAATTACGGCCTCATTATTAAATAAAAATGCTGTTTTAGGAAGATATAGAAGAATATCAGAGCTAATAACGCCTCTTTCTCCAGAGCCCGTTACACTTGCATATTTTTTCCTGTTTTCTTCGATTACCTCTGGCGACATTTTGCTAATCACAAAATCCGCATATTTAGAAACTATACTTTTCGAAGAAGAGCCAATTTTATCAGAGAGTGTAGAAACGTCAAAAGTACCAGCCTCTTTCAGCTCCAATGTTTTACCAGAAGAATGAACAAGACCTAGATAACCATCAGTCGTTATCTTTAGTTTATCCCCTTCTTGTAGTTTTGTTCCAGTCTTTAGAACAGCCCATTTATTCCCACTTGATTTTAACTTATTTTGTCCATTATTGGCTAGAACTCTAAACGCATAATCTTGAGCAATTACAAGCCTTGTACAGGCAAATAAAACCAATAGTAATAAGGTGATTTTAGTATTCATATTTAATCTTTTCTCATAAAAAAAGCCTGCAATTCAGCAGGCTTCCAATTAATATATTTTGTGAGCCTTATAATTTATCAGAGCTAACTTTCGAAGGACTTTTAAGTCTATTCCTAATTAAAAACTCATCATATGCTTCTTGAAAATACTCCACATCTGGAGATAATCTAACTGCATTTTCATAACTAGTAATAGCATCTAACACCAAGCCTTTCTCTTCATAAAACTCAGCTAGAATAAGATTATTTATAGATGTTTCTCCTCCAATATTTGCTTCCAGCCCACTAAGTTCAACTTTATATTCCTTAGAATCTTCTTCAGTCATAAGCTCTATAGCAGCATTCTTAGAAACAATAGATTCGTCATCTTTTAAGGATACACTTACAATCACAAGATTTTCGACAATGGCATTTTTAATTTGCTCATTATTAAAATCGATGGTATAAAAAGGAGCCGAAGTTTCAGCTACTAATATTTTTTCTTCAAATAAGTTTTTAAGGCTTACTGTGTAAACTGCATTTTCTTTAACAGACTCCCATCTGATTACGGCTACATTATTAAGTACCGCAACAGATTGAGGCATGTAAATATCAATAGCTGCATCGCTAGCTCCACGCTCGGCTGCCCCAGTTACACTTGCATACTTTCTTCTATTTTCTTCCTTTTTCTCAGGAGTCATTTTACTCATTACAAAATCGGCATATTTAGAGGCAATGTTTTGTGAGCCTGTTCCTAATTCAGAAGAAAGCTTTGCAATATTATAGGTATTTGCCTCCTTAAGCTCCATAGTTTTACCACTTGAATGCACTAAAGCTATATAACCGTTATCCGCTAATTTCAATTCTTCGCCATCGTTTAATTTAGCTCCAGTTTTTAGTGCGTTCCATTCAGCACCAGACCCTTTAACCATATTCTGGCCTTTACTCGCCATTACTCTAAAAGCATAATCTTGAGCAAATGCTCCTTGAACCAACATCCCCAACATTAAAACGACTAGTGATAATTTCTTAATCATGATATTTTTTATTTAATAAGTACAAATTTATACAACTTAGTTGAAATAGGTAAACAGCTAAGCAACTATTTTTTTAATGTTTTTATTTTTTCTAACGTTTTACAATACGCATTCATTACAAATCCATAATAAACCTCGAGTACATCTCCTGCTAGTAGCACTACAATAATAGTTAAGGTAATATTTAGCTTATAACTAAAATAGTGGAAAAATAAAATAATCGCAAATACAAATAATAAGGCTTGGGTTAATTGCAAAAGCTTTGTTGCACCATCATACCATTCAGAATACTTTTGATAAATAACAGTAAACATAAGCACGTTTAAAAAGCACATTAAAAAAGCTATTGCATAGCTTAAATTTTCACTCATTACATCAATATATCTATTATTCAATATCATAGAAATGATGTTAGCGTGTACTACAACCCCATACATGTCAGGGTTAGCTCTTCCTGCTTGAATTTCGTTCAAAGGAGTAAAATACTTATCCTCAACTGTGTATTTATCATCAAAACTGCTACCCATTACTCCCATTACTACAATCTTATCTTTAATGAGATCTGGTGTAAACATAGTATCTAGCACATCATACGTATCAAGTGCAAAAAAGCGAGTTCCTAATCGAGTTCTCCCATAATCAACTACATTGCCACTATAATTCACAATCTCTTCATCATTATTACGATCAAGAAAAATTTTAACATTTTCTGGACTTATGTATTTTGCTAAAGCTACAGCAAAGGCATAAACAGTATCTGTTTTATTAGAAATAGAGTCGTACAACAATTGTTTTGGAAAAAACGATCGGCAACTCTTAAAATCGAATTGCCTAACACCTTCAATTTCATTATTTAAGTTCACAAAAGCCGTTGGATGATTTTGGGTGAAAATATCATGTGAATATTCAGCCCCATTCCACAAACTAGGTTTATCATCAGGCTCTAATAATTTTTGATAAACCACAATATTGGGAGAGTTTGCTATAGCATTAGCAAGCATCATATCTCCCAAGGTATCAGCTTTAAGATTTCTAAAAATTAAATCAAGCCCAATTACTTTGGGCCCAAAACTATTGATAATATTAATTTGCTGTGCAATACCTGCCCTACTCAAATTCCCAACATTAACAACAATAATATCATCCTCTACAGGCGGAACTTCTCTCCACTGTGGATTAGAAAATACTTGATCTGTTACCTCATACCCTGTTAAAGCATCTCCAATGGGGTCTAAAAAATCAAATATCCCCAAAAATATCCTTGCAAATGCAAGAAAAAGAAAAATGAATAATGTAGCAAATAACGATTTATACCAATATGCTTTAGAAGAAACAATGTCCTTAATTTTTAATAACTTTTTTTCTTCTTTTAGAAGAAGTTCAGCCTTGGTTTTTTCGCAACTCATTGGTTTAAATTTAGGTAATAATGTTCAATTTACTAATAACACCATCATTTTAGCAAATGAAAAGCCGAGGAATTTTAACTATTCATTTTTTATCAATAATATTATCTTCTAATAAGATAAAAAATGAAACTGAAACGACTTTCAACTGATGATCTAGCACACAAAATTAACAATTCCGACTTAGTGGGTTTAAGTAAAGGCATCACTTTAATTGAAAGTTCTCTAGCAGCTGATAGACAACAAGCCGATGAATTACTAAATAGGCTCCTACCCCAAACAGGTAATTCTATTAGAATTGGAATTACAGGTGTGCCTGGTGTTGGCAAGAGCACATTTATTGAAGCGTTCGCTGAATATTTAATTAAAGAGCATCACAAAAAAGTAGCAGTTTTAGCCATTGACCCTAGTAGCCAACAAACCAAAGGAAGTATTTTGGGCGATAAGACTAGAATGGAAAAGCTTGCAGCGAACCCAAACGCTTTTATTCGCCCATCGGCCTCTGGCTCCTCCTTAGGAGGAGTTGCTAATAAAACCCGAGAATCGTTATTATTATGCGAAGCTGCTGGGTATGATGTTACCATTATTGAAACCGTTGGTGTTGGCCAATCGGAAACAATGGTGAAAGGAATGA
>CAZDQR010000044.1:0-15409 GCA_964507315.1 uncultured Roseivirgaceae bacterium | reverse complement strand
CTAATCTCATTAAACCTTGAGTAAAGATAGAGGCGATAGGCCCTTTTGTATTTTTAGTAACTTCTTTAGCAGCTTCAACACCTTCTTCAGTTAGTGCTTTTTCAAGCTTAGCTAACAATTTATCAGTGTTAGTAGTTGCAAGGTTTAATGTAATAATTCGTTCGATAGCAATTGCTAATCCTAAAATTAAACATATAAGTACTGCACCCATAAACTCCCATCCACCTTCAATGAATTTCGTTTTAACTTGTTGATGAAATCCTTCTTCTTCAACTACTGCTTCTTCCATTTCTTCTTCAACTGGAGCAGCTTCTTCAACTGGAGCAGCTTCTTCAACTGCAGTAGAATCATCTTCGGCTACTGCGGAGCTGTCAACAGCCTCGGTAGCATCATCATTAGTCATGTCATCTTGTGCAACAGCAGTCCAAGAATTTCCAAGGGTTAAAATCCCTAACAACATTAAGAAAGCAAATATTCGTTTCATAATTAAAATATTAAAATAGGTATGTTTTGCGTTTATAAAAATAATTTATTTAATACATTTCAAGCGCGGAGAGGAAGGGATTCGAACCCCCGGTACCCTTGTGAGGTACACACACTTTCCAAGCGTGCGCCTTCGACCACTCGGCCACCTCTCCAATAAATAACAATTCATCTCGTTACTTACCGAGATAGCGCACAAATAAATATTAAAATTTAGCTTTATGCAAATATATGTTTGAATTAAATAATAGGTTTTTAGTTTGGCTAGCTAAGTTCGCCACAAATAGCTGTTAACATGTCTTTAATTGTACTTTTATAAGATTTATTCTTCCCAAGCACAAACATAAGTTTTGTAATCGCTGCTTCCATGGTAATATCCGACCCACTTATAACTCCTACTTTTTCTAAGTGAGAGCTAGTGGCATACATGCCTTGTTTCACTTGCCCTCCTAAACATTGAGAAACATTCATAATTACAACCTCTTTATCCATTGCCCTTTGTAAGGCATTGATAAACCAAGGGGACGTCATTGTGTTGCCTGCTCCGTACGTTTCTAGCACTACTCCATTTATTAAATCGTTATTTAAGATGGCCTCCACTGCAGCTTGCGTTATTCCTGGAAATATTTTTAGTACTGCAACAGAGGTGTCCCACTCCACATCACCTGTACCCAATTCTTTCACTAGTTTTTTTGCTATAAATGAATGATTATATTTTATTTCTATACCTGCTTCGGCCAATGGCGGGTAGTTTTCAGACCTAAAGGCATCGAATTTACTACTTTGAACTTTTTGCGCTCTATTCCCTCTAATTAAGTGATGGTTAAAGAACACACATACTTCAGGTATCACTGGCGTTCCATTCTTATTTTTTGAAGATGCAATTTCTAACGAAGTAATCAGATTTTCTCGAGCATCTGTTCTTGGTACACTTACAGGCAACTGAGCCCCTGTAATAATAACAGGTTTATTTAGCCCCGTAAGTGCAAAACTTAGTGCCGATGCTGTAAATGCCATGGTATCGGTTCCGTGCAATATTACAAAGCCATCGTGGGTTGTAGCGTGATCCGTAATTATCTTAATTAATACATTCCAATACGCAGGGTTTATATCGGAAGAATCTATAGGCTTATCAAATGCTACTACAGTAATGTGTAAATCGAATGTTCTAATAACTGGAATGCTTTCTAACACCTTATTAAAGTCAAATGGCACTAATGCACCATTAGTATCACGCTCCATACCAAATGTACCGCCTGTATAAATAAGTAGAATGTTGGCTTTAGGCGGATTAGGACTCGCGATGTCCAACACCATTTTTTGATATCCTTTATTCATTACTAAAAAGTTTATAGGCGTTTTTACTAGTTTGCTCTCCTACTAGTTCCAACTCATTTTTTTTTACGGTGGCTATTCTTTCTGCAACCAATTTAATATAGGCAGGCTCATTTCTCTTTCCTCTATTGGGCACCGGTGCTAAATAAGGGCTATCTGTTTCTAACACAATATCGGCTAAATCAACTTCGGTAATTACAGGCTCCAACCCTCCATTTTTAAAGGTAGCAACACCGCCAAGGCCAATACTAAAACCTTGCTTAATAATTTCGTTTGCTTGGCTTACAGAGCCTGTAAAGCAATGAAATACACCATTTGAGCTTTCAGTCTCTTTTACCAGCGCTATGGTTTCATCAATGGTTTCTCTACAATGAATTACAAGAGGCAAATCAAATTGGGTTGCAAAACCTGCTTGAATTTTAAACGCTTCTTGCTGTTCACTCCATAAAGTCTTGTCCCAATACAAATCTGTACCAATCTCCCCTACCGCAGCAAAGCCACCTTTTTTAAGATAATCTTCTACCTCATATAAATCATTTTCAAAATTCTTAGCCACCGAGCATGGGTGTAAACCCATCATTGGAATACAAAAGTCTGGGTATTTAGCCGCCACTTCCAACATAGAATCAATAGTGGTATGATCTACATTGGGCATATAAATTCGCTCAACTCCTACTTCTTTTGCTCTGTCTATTATTTCAGACAAATCATTGGCAAATTCTTTTAAGTATATATGTGCGTGGGTTTCTACTAATCTCATTAATACAAATATAGATTTAACTCCATTAATAAGACTTCTTTATGGCTCTCTGATATATAAACTAATCACATTTTAACCTTCTACTCTAACTCTTAACGGAAATATTACTAGTTATATTTCCATTATATCGGAAATATTACTAGTTATTTTTCCATTATACCGGAAATATTACTAGTTTTAAGTTATGAAAGAGCATAACAGAGTAATAGAATCGCAAATAACCAAATGGTTGTTTAAAGGAAAAGCTCTAATTATTATTGGTGCTCGACAGGTAGGAAAAACTACCCTTTTAACTTCCATTAGTAATAAATTAGGAAATACTCTCTGGTTAAATGCTGATGAGAACAACACAAGAACTAGGCTAACAAACCCAAGCATTAAAAGCCTAAAGAATATTATTGGAAACTATAAAGTTGTTATAATTGACGAAATTCAACGAATCGAAAATGCCGGACTACTTTTAAAGCTATTAGTGGACAACTTTAAAGAAGTTCAATTTTTAGCAACGGGTTCTTCAGCATTAGAAATTTCGGATACAATTTTTGAGCCTATGACAGGCAGGTATTTCTTGTTTCACCTCTACCCTTTTTCACTGGCAGAGCTATACCCAACCAAATCACCCTTTGAATTAGAGCAAGAATTACCTTTCCATCTGGTATATGGCTGCTATCCTGAGTTGAGCATTAAAAAAAACATGGCAGAAATGCTACTGAGTAATCTAACACAGCAATATTTATATAAAGATGTATTGGTATGGAAAAACATCAGAAAGCCAGAACTTCTTGATAAACTACTAAAATTACTTGCTTATCAAATGGGTTCAGAAGTCTCCATTCATGAGCTAAGTAATCAACTTAAAGTAAAATCAGAAACCGTTGAAAACTACATCGACTTGCTTGAAAAATCGTTTGTGATCTATCGCTTAAAATCATATAACACCAACCAGCGAAAAGAAGTAAGCAAGATGAGCAAGATTATGTTTTGGGATAACGGAGTTAGAAATGCCATAATCGAAGACTTTAACGATCTCTCCATTAGAACAGACCAAGGAGCGTTATTCGAAAATTTCATAATTAGTGAACGAATGAAAATGAATGCTTGGCTAAACCCTTCAGCTAAAAGTTTTTTTTGGAGAACTTATAATAAAAACGAAGTCGACTATATTGAATTAGATAAAAAAGAGCTTTCTGGTTATGAAGTTAAGTATAATACGCACAAGAAATTTAAAGTAAGCAGAGCCTTCACAAACTTATACCCTCACGCATCTACACATATTATTACGCCCCATAGTTTTGCTGATTTTATCTCTTTAAAGGATAAAGGCTAAATAACATACTAACCTTTAATATAAATCTTGTTTCTAAAATACGTAAGAACTACTATCATTGCGACTCATTAAAAATCAAACAACTTTTACATAATGAAAATCAAGAATATATTTTTAGCTCTCTTAGCAATTACAGCTTTTTCTGCAAATCTATTTGCACAAGAAGAGGGCCCAGCAGAAAATTGGTTTAACCAAGATGCTCAAGAAAATAAGGCCAATGGAGTAAGCACCGAAAAAGCTTACGAGTACCTAAAAGGTCGAAAATCAAAAACAGTAATAGTAGCCGTAATAGATTCTGGCACCGACATTGACCATGAAGACTTAAAAGATATAGCCTGGACCAATACTAAGGAAATTGCGGGCAATGGCATTGATGATGATAATAATGGCTTTATTGATGATGTGCACGGATGGAATTTTATTGGTGGAAAAGATGGCAAAAATGTAGGGCCAGATACCTATGAAGTAACACGTGAATACAAAAGACTATTGCCGAAATTTGAAAACAAAAAAGAATCTAAAAAAGCTGATTACTTATATTGGGTAAAAGTGAGAGACGCTTATTTGGCCGATGCTGAAAAAGCAGAAACTCAATATGCTTTTTATGATAGTTTACAATCTTATAGCTTACGATATGATAAGTTGTTAACAGCTTATTTAGACATAGATACGATTAATTTGGATGCAGTAACTAGTATAAGTTCTACAGATGAAATTATTGTTACTGCCGCTGACTTTATGAAAAGGCTACTTCCTAGAATTGAACCAACCCCCATTAAAGAAATAGTTGAAAGCTTAGATGGTGCCGTGGAGCATTTTGGCAATCAAAAAGATTATGCCTACAGCCTAACTTATAATACGAGAGAAATAGTAGGAGACGACCCAAGTAATTTAAAAGAGGTAGGTTATGGCAATAATGATGTAATAGGAACAGACACAGACAACTTTCATGGAACACATGTTTCTGGTATCATTGGAGCCAAGCGTGGCAATGGAATTGGCATTGATGGAGTGGCTAATAATGTACAAATAATGGCTGTTCGTGCTGTACCAGATGGTGATGAAAGAGATAAAGATGTTGCTAATGCCATTCGCTATGCAGTTGATAATGGAGCTCAAGTAATTAATATGAGCTTTGGGAAAGCATTCTCGCCAAACAAATCATACGTTGACGCAGCTATAAAATATGCTGAAAGTAAAGGAGTTCTATTAGTACACGCGGCAGGTAATTCTGGCGAAGACACAGATGTTGAAAACAACTACCCAACTAAAAATCTTGGTAAGAAAAAGGTCGCTAGCAATTGGATAGAGGTTGGTGCTTCTTCTTGGGGAGAAGGCGATAAACTAGCAGCTTCTTTTAGTAATTATGGAAAAGTTAATGTAGATTTATTTGCTCCTGGTGTAGAAATATATTCAACAGCACCTGATAATGAGTATAAAAATGCGCAAGGTACTTCTATGGCATCGCCAGTAACGACAGGTGTGGCTGCATTATTATTAAGTTACTTTCCTGATTTAAGTGCTGCAGATGTAAAGGACATTTTAATGAAATCGGTAAGAACATTTGATGGCTTAATGGTGGTTAAACCTGGAACTAAAGATGAAATGGTTAATTTCTCAGAGCTATCAGCATCTGGTGGAATTGTAAATGCATACGAGGCAGTTAAACTAGCTGACTCAAGAAAGGTTAACTCAAAATAAGGAAAACTCCTTAGTACCAAAAGGCTACTGATTAATCGGTAGCCTTTTTTTATACCTTCTTTAAAAGAGCAACCACATTAGCGAGTATAATAAGTGCCATTCCAAAAATAGCATAGCCATCTATCGGGTAATCTTCAAATATTGCAGATATAATAATGGCAATAATGGGCACTACAACAATTGTATAGGCTGCTTTATCAGCCCCAATTCTACCAATTAAGGTTAAGTAGGTTGTAAATGCGATTATAGATCCAAAAATAGATAGGTAGGCTAAAGAAGCCAGGTATGCAAAGGAGGTATCAATTACAAAGGGTTTACCCAAAGCAAAGGCAATAAACCCCATACTAAGAGCACCGTAGATCATACCGTAAGCAACGGTTTGTATCACTGGCATTCCATTCTTTTGGTTAATGGCTGAAGTAATATTTCCTAAAGAGGCAAATACAACAGAACTAAGTGCGAATACTACAGCTATCAAATATTCTGAAGAGGCTTGGAAAGAGGCAAACTCCGCTTTATAAATAAGCATTGTTCCTATTAAACCAAGAACAGCTCCAAAAACTACGCGTTTATTTATGCTTGCTTTAAAAAATATCGCTCCAAAAACTATATTAAAGAAAACTATAGAAGAAAATGCTACGGCTACCAACCCACTGGTAAGTGTTTGTTCGCTTAAATACACCAACCAATAATTAACACCAAAAAGCAGAACACCTTGCTGAAGAGCTCTTAAGTGCTGCTGCCAAGTGAATTTTAAGGGCAACTTTCTAATAAGTGCGTAGAGCAATAAAACAGCACCGCCAATTATAAAACGATAGCTCACCGAAACTAATGGGTCTACCGTTCCTAACTGAAAAGTTATAATAATCCATGTGCAGCCCCAGATTAGGGCTGGGATTAGAAATAAAAAGAAGTTTTTAGACTTGAACAATTATTTATTCCCTATCATCCTTCCTACTGTTTTTTTCTGAAAAGCCCAGAAAAATTTAAATTGACCTAAGAGTGTACCCACAACCAGCAGTAATATTTGGTAAATTGGAAAAATAATCAAAATCCTGAGTGGCCAAAATACATACGGGTTCATCGATTCTTTATGAACACTGAATAATTCTAACACAGGCCCTGCAATTTTAACGGCAAGCGACCCGGTAAGAGAAAACACCACAAGGATCATAATTACTTGAAAATTACTTTCAATACCCCATTTAGCTTTTAATTTTTCAATCATTATTTTATTTGTAATAATATCTCATTGCAAAAATGCATTGATTGGTTGAGAAAACTGTACAACACGGCCGGATAATTACCATTTTTACGAGCTATGAACCAACAAACAAAAAAATTGAGTGTAAGTAAAAGAATTGAATATATTTGCCCCTCAAATTTTAGTCAATGATCTGGTACCGACCTTTTGGAACATACGAATTAATTATTATAGGTGTATTTATTATTGCCTATGCATTATACATTTTTAGAATAGTAAAAATTGGTAAGGCATTAAAAACACCTATCTATGGGGTGTTTGCAAAAATCGCCTTACGAACCATCTATTTCGCTCTAATTATTGTGGCATTATTAGGCCCAAGTTTTGGCAGTTCTAAACGAGAAATTAAGTCGATTGGTAAAGACATAATGATTGCCATTGATTTATCACAATCTATGAATGCCGCAGATGTGCCCCCTACCCGATTAACAAAGGTTAAATATGAGCTTAGTAAAATTATTGAAGAATTTAGTTCGGATAAAATTGGGCTCATCATATTTTCATCAGAGGCCTTTGTACAATGCCCACTAACCTACGACCAAGCTGCTCTTAATTTATTTATAGAAACACTGCATTCTGGCTTGGTACCAAATGCAGGCACCGATTTCGGCCCTGCCTTAGCAATGAGTTTAGATAAGCTAAACACCAAAGATGAAAACAGCATTGATAGCAAAGCCAAGATTATACTTTTGATTAGCGATGGAGAAGATTTTGGTGAAGAGACCACCAATGCTATGAAAGAAATTAAGGATAGAGGTGTTAAACTATTTGCATTAGGAGTAGGAACCTCAAAAGGAAGCAGAATTGAAACCAGAAACGGCTATTTAAAAGACAGAGATGGCAATGAGGTTATAACTAAATTAGAGAACAAAGGATTAAAAAAACTTGCTGCACGTACTGGTGGCAAGTATTTTAAAATAAATGACCGAGTAAATGATACCGAACGCCTTATTAATACCATCAACCAAGTAGAAGGCGAATTACGCGATGCTCGCGTGGTAGATGTTTCGGCCAATAAGTATATCTATTTTTTACTGGCAGCGTTTATCCTATTACTCATTGATGTATTAACCACTGTAAAAACTATTAAAATATAAATATGAAATTTTTAATAGCACTTGTTTTAATTCTTGGTCCAATAACTGATTTGGACAAAATAGCCAAAGTTAATAAGGCCAAAAAAGAAGCAAAAGAGGCTTTTTTAGCCAACAACTATCAGCTTGCACACGATACCTACAAATTTTTAATCGACTCTTTAGGTGTAAACGAAGAAGAAGTACTGCTTGATTATGCACACAGCTTGTATAATTTAAATGACACCAGCAATGCGGTTACAAATTACGAAGCACTCTCAGAATCTATTAATAAAAACATAGCCTCCATTGCAGAACAGCAATTAGGCCAAGTACTATTTGATAAAAAACAATACGAGCCTGCTTTGGAGCATTATAAAAATGCCTTGCGAAAAAACCCAAACAACCAAGATGCACGGTATAATTATGAGTTGTTGAAAAAGATGTTGAAGAAGCAAGAAGAAGAGCAAAAAGATCAGCAGGATAAAGATAATAAAGACCAAAAGGACCAAGACAAGGACAAAAAGGATCAAGAGAAGCAAGATCAAGAGCAAAAAGATCAGGAAAAGAAGGACGGAGATAAAGACGAAGACCAAGAGAAGAAAGAACAGCAGGAGAAAAAAGATCAAGAAAAAAAGGACCAGGAGCAGAAAGATCAAGAGAAAAAAGAGGGAGAAAAATCAGAAGAAAAGGAAAAAGAGAAGCCCAAGCCTAGCCCATCGGATAAGCTAAAAGAAATGAACATTAGTGAAGAAAAAGCGCAAATGATTCTGGAAGCTATGAAAAACAAAGAGATTCAATACATCCAACAAAACAGGCGCAAAGCCACCAAAAAGAAGGATAGCGATAAACCGGATTGGTAGGTTTAAGAGGTAAGATTGTTAGATATTTAAGACATTAGATAAAAGAAGAACGACAATCTCTCGGTAGTTCAAGCGTCTCGCTTGGACTCTCTAATAATACAACCTTAGCCAATTACGATGCTTCCGAGTACGAACTTAATTTTATACCTTTGAACAAACATTTTTAGCATGGAAAAGCAAATAGTAACTACGAATAGATCTCTAACCCTAGAGACGGAAAAATTGTTAAACGAACAAGTAGCAAAAGAAGATTTTTCTTCTGCTTATTACTTATCTATGGCCTCTTGGTGCGATAAAACAGGCTATGCCAATGCAGCAGAATTTTTATACCGCCACTCAGATGAGGAACGTCAGCATATGCTTAAATTCTTTCATTACATTAATGAGGCTGGTGGGCATTCGTTGCAATCAGACTTAACAGGCATTCAGCATGATTTCAAAAACTTGCGTGAAGTGTTTGAGCTTGTATTATCTCATGAAATTAGCATTACGCAATCAATTAACGACATTGTAGATCATTGCTTTGCAATTAAAGATTTTACTACCTTTCAATTTTTACAGTGGTTTGTAACCGAGCAACGCGAAGAAGAAACGATTGCGCGAAGAGCACTGGAGCTATTTGATATTATTGGAGAAGAAGGTGTTGGCCTTTGGACAATTGACCAAGAATTAGGTAAACTAGAAGCTTTTGTACAGAATAGCGCAGGAGCAGCAAGCGCTGTTTAATAGTGCGATACTTGAAAGAGTATAAATGCGTAACGAAGTTGGTGCTATTATCCGTAATGGCGATGTGCCAACTTGCTGTTACGAATTAATAAATGCTCTTACTTTTGGGTGCACTGCTAATTTGTATAAAAGTGCAATTCCACCGAATACAATAAGCCCTAGTCCTAAACCCAAAACTAGTTGCGCATATTCAGAATGGCTTATTTTTAAAAATGCGCCCACAAATTCTAATACATTTCCTAAAACAAGTGCGAATAACGCGTGTTTAATTTTCATAAATTATTTTTTATAAAGATATCAATATTCTCTTATAAAACCAAGATATTTTAAGTTGATAGAGAACTAGAATACTAAAAAACACTTCATAACCTCGTCAAAATTTAGAACTTTAACGAGGTTATTTCCTATTCTATCCTTTTTAAAGTCTCTAATAAATAGCCCCAAAATTTTTGAACGGAGCTAATTTGCGCTCTTTCATCGGGTGAATGGGCACCATAAATATTAGGGCCAAAAGAAATCATTTCCACTTCAGGGTAGTGCGTACCTAAGATACCACATTCTAGCCCTGCGTGAATAGCACTTACGTGGGCTTCTTCCTTAAACATTTCTGTATACAAACCTTGCATTAGTTTTATAATGGCAGCTTCGGGTTTCGGTTCCCAACCTGGGTACGATCCACCTGAAGAAACGGTTGCTCCCATTAATTCAAAAGCAGCCTTAATACTATTTACTTCATCTTGCTTCTCCGTTTCGGAGGTGCTTCGAGTTAAACATAATATTTCATATGCTCCCTCCTTTACCAATACTCGAGCTAAGTTATTAGAAGTTTGTACTAAGCCTTCAATCTCAGGGCTCATTCGATAAATGCCGTTTGGGCAAGCATAAATGCCCTTTAATAATTGGCTTTGAAAATCAGCATTCAATCTTGTAGAAACTTTCCCTGTAGAGGTTGCAACCAATTCAGCATTAGCATCTGTGGTGGCAAATTCATTCGAAAGCATTTCATTAAATTCAGCAGCCATGGAATTAAATTGCTCCAAATCAGAGCGTAAAACAGAAACCACAGCACTTGATTCTCTAGGAATGGCATTTCGCAAGCCTCCCCCATCAATACTGTTTATGGCTAAATCAATATTGGCAGCTAAAGCTGTAAAAAATCGATTCATCAATTTATTGGCATTACCTCGACCTAATTGAATATCAACCCCAGAGTGGCCTCCGGTTAAGCCTTTCATTTCGATTTTATAAGTTACAAAATCACCTTCTAGCTCATCTTCAGTATAAGCCCCTTCAGCAGTAACATCAATGCCTCCTGCACAACCAATAGTGAGTTCGTCATCGTCTTCAGTATCTAAATTTAGAAGTATCTTGGCATCCAAAAAACCTCCTTTTAGTCCAATAGCCCCTGTCATCCCTGTTTCTTCATCAATAGTAAATAAGGCTTCCAAAGGTGGGTGAGCAATATCAGTAGATTCTAACAAAGCCATAATGGCGGCAATACCAATACCATTATCAGCACCAAGTGTAGTGCCCTTTGCTTTTACCCAATCGCCATCCACATACATATCTATTCCTTGCGTATCAAAATCAAAATCAGTATCTGCATTCTTTTGATGCACCATATCTAAATGGCTTTGCAGCGCAATTATTGGCTTGCCCTCCATCCCAGCACTCGCTGACTTTTTAATGATCACATTTCCAACTTCATCAATAATGGTTTTTAACCCTAGTCCTTCACCAAAGTTTTTAGCAAACTCGATTACTCTTTCCTCTTTTTTAGACCCTCTTGGAACTGCATTTAAATCTGCAAAATTATTCCATAACGCTTTTGGTTCTAGTGCTCTTACTTCTTCAACCATATTTTTATAATTTCAATTATTATCTGTTAAACTAAATTTGCTTCACTAAAAAAAATGAGATGTAAAGCATAGTGTAAAGGTATTAATGTAAATGATGCTAGCCAATGATGTACCAAGGAAGAAACAAAAAAAGAGGCCTGAGCCTCTTTTAAAATTATTTACATACTAGTCAAAATCAATTACCTATTTATTCAGTAGTTTCAATCTTTTTACTTTCAAAAAGAGTTGGTTTAAAGGTAAGCATTAACCAAGCCCAGTTGCTAGCCACATTACTGTCGCCTGTGCCTTTTACTTCTAACATGGAACTGGTTGCAAACATTTGTGAGTAACCAATTTTTAGATTTACAGCTTTATGCAATTTGGTATTAAATACTAAATCAACTTCTGTACCTAAAGAATTGGACAGTTTTAGCGCTGCATCATTTGGATCTTGAATTTCTGTAGGGCTCATAAAATAATGCACTCGAGCCAGCAAATTTGATTTTTTATTAAGCTTGAAATTAGTTTTAATATTTAAATCGATCAGTCCTTTATTGCTATGGCCATTGCCTACATAAAAATAATCCATTAAACCATAGAATTTGTGGTTGGTACCATAAAGCGGAGCAAATGATTTGTCCTCATTATTGGTAGCATCGTCTGCACTAGTTCCAGAGAGGTATTCTCCACCAACTGTTATGGGAGTTACACTCGTTTTAATGGTAGCATATAAAGCGGCTAAAATGGCACTTACTTTTACATCTGCCCCATTTTTGCCTCCCTGATAGTAGAATTCACCTTCTAATTTTATATCACCAAACGATTTATCGCCCAGCACGGCATAAGTTTGCCGAAATGCCATAGAGGTATCTGCAGCAATTTGGCGACCATCATTATGAATTAACCCAGAAAATTTAACTCCTTCTTTTTTAATACTAAAGTGAGCAAACTGCATGGTTTTATAATTATTAGTTATAGAATGATCGTAAAAATTATTATTTAGTTTTCCTGGCTCAAATAATGGATTTTGATTGTAAGCCAACCCAATATCTAATTTCATACCGTCATTATTCTTCCATAAGAAAAGGAGTGCATCGTGGCTTCTAGCTTGTGCAGCCCAACCTAAATTACCTAGAAACCTTGCATTATCGTAATCCAGTTCCATCCTGCCTGCTCTTACACCAAATTTCTCATTAAAGTTAAACTGACCCCAGGCTTCATACACATTCTGTAGATTAGGATCTGTTTTATAAATCTGATTTACGCTACCCCAGATACGAACATCTTGAATACTGAGTTTTAAGATAAGCTCCTCCGTATTATAGTTGAAATATAATCTTGAGCGCTGCTCAATAAAAAAAGCAGGCGATACATTTTTATTACGGGGGGCTTTAAACCCATTTCTAAATTCAGCTCGTGGGCGTATTTCAGCTCCAAGCTTAAACTGGGCTGTTGCGTTTAATGCAAATCCTATCAATATGATGGACAGAAGTAGATTTTTCATAGTAATTATTATTAGGCTTGTTATGTGACTTAAATTACACAAGCAAAAGAAAAACTAATCCCAGTATCGAAAAATGATATTCATCATCCCGATAGGACACTTTTATCTTATTTGAAAAATACTAATTAAAAGCATTAGTCATTACACTATCTTGTTCTATACAACGAAAAAAGTCAACTACTTTGTAAAGAAGCATTCCACTATGTAATTTACATTTGTGAAATCAAATATGATTCATATCTAAAATCCACCAAATTGGTTATAAATTTTTACTACTTTGGTATTAGTATTAATGCACCACCTTAGCTCAAAATCGATTTTGATACAATTATTAAAATATTTTATTAAGTTACTTACAAGTGTAAGCCTGTTGATCGTAATATTTAGCCAAACTAGTTTTGCACAACAAAAATTAGATGCAGAAAAAATTACTAGACTGCTTAATGACCCAGCTATTGCAAACAAAGACAGTTTAATTAATAAAATACAAGCTCAACTACAAGAAGAATTCAAGGACTCCCAACGTATTACAAATTTACTCGACTCTGTTGATCTAAAGTTAAAAAACAAACAACTTTTATTGGGCTATAATAAATTGCTCAAAGGGTATATTTACAAAGACCTTAACTCAGCTAGGGCACTTACAGTAATCAATAATGGTCTTTCATTAATAAAAGACTTAAATGACACCACTTTATACTTTCAATTATCTAGTTTAAAAGGATATATATACAAATCTGAGTATGATAATGAGAATGCGATAAATACTTATTTTAATTTATTAAAATACCTAAAAGGCTCAAAAAATTACTATAGAATAGGAACCATTTATGCAGAAATTGGAACTTTACAATACAAAGGAAATGCAATATCTTTAAATGGAGATTTCTCCGAAGGTATTATTAACCTAAAACAAGCTATCTTTTATTTAATAAAATATAAAGGGGGTCAAAATGACTTTAATCTTTTAAATACAACAAATACACTTGCGCTCTCCTTTAGCGCAGGTAAAAAATATGATAGCGCATTATTTTATTTTGACAAAGCAATAAAAATAGCCAATAATAATAATATGCCTTTTTGGATAGCATTAATTAACGGAAATAAAGCTAGAATTTATATAAATCGTAACCAATTTGACACAGCACTTTATTTTTTGGATGCAGATTTTAAGGCCAGTCTAAAAATAAAAAAATGGTCTTCGGCTAGCTCCGCTTTACTCATGCAAAGTAGTTGCTATATAAAAACAGACAAACTAGCACTAGCAAAATTAGCCCTTCAAAAATCTGACTCCATCATTGATTTATATGGGTCAAACCCTATGCAAAAAAAAATGAGTTATTCAATGTATCAAGCATTATATGAAGCTCAATCAAACTGGAAAAAAGCATATTTTTATCAAAAAAAAGTCATAACTCTTTCAGATTCAATATCTAAATTGTATAAAAAAAATGAACTGAATAGAACTCAATCTAAGTATATTCTAGAGAATCAAACTAAAAACAATGAACTTTTAGAAAAAGAGAATAGTCTTTTAGAAAAAGAGATAAAACTCAAGAACACAATTTTTATTTTAGGGATTTTAGCTGGTGTTTTAATTATTGTACTAGCGTATACATTTTATTATCAATACAAATTAAAACATAAACTAAGCACAGAGCTAACAAGAAAAAATAAGCAAATTACATTTCATAAAAAAGAACTGGAATATAAAGTTGAAGCTAGAACTAAAGAACTAAAAACCATCAATGATGAGCTTGATAGTTATTTATATCACTCATCTCATGATATCAGAAGTCCCATTGCTACTATTCTTGGCCTTGTGGAAGTTGGCAAATTAGACCTTTCTAAACATGAGCTTAAAAAAATCCTTAAAAAAATTGAACAAAGCGCCTTTAAAATGGATGTTATGCTCAAAAAAATGCAAGACTTGCATTACCTAGATAAATTTGAAAGCAAAAATAATGAGATGAATGTGTCAGTATTATTAAATGCTTTAACAAGCAAGTATAACGAAGATATTCAGAATTTAAGATGTGTAATTGAAACCGATATTGAAGAAAATCTTTATATTACAACAACACCTAATTTACTTGAAATGGCACTTTCTAACATAATTGAAAACGCCTTAACTTTTGGAAAGCCTACTTCTAACACCCCTTTTATTCTTAAATTTAGTTATTTTAGAAAAGGCGACAATGTAATATTTCGATTCAGAGATTATGGCGAAGGGATTAGTCAACATTATTTAAATAAAATTTTTGAACTTTACTTTAGGGGATCTTCAAAATCAAAAGGTAATGGCCTAGGGCTTTTTATTGCAAAAAAAGCAATTAAAAAACTTGGCGGAAATATTCGGGTTGAAAGCGAATTAAATAAAGGTAGTTTATTTGAAGTTTCGGTTCCCTCATAAACCATATTTTAGAATCATAATAATGATAATGTTATTTTTCAAAATGATGTTTTCATTTATGACTTTCATCATTTTATTACTCCAAGCAATTTATGTGATTTGTATCACATATAAAAATAAAC